>CAXYUO010000009.1:0-25616 GCA_964292185.1 uncultured Frigoriflavimonas sp. | reverse complement strand
ATACTTATGTAATTGTCCCAAGATAAACGAGTAATAGGATCAGGTAATTCTTGGAACCAAGGATTATTTGCTTGCGTACCATCTCCGATAGAAGATTTGGTATAAAGCATCAATTCTAATTTACCTTCTTTAAATTGGTTAAGTTCTGCAACAGCTTGTGCTGTATTTCCACCTGTATAAGTTAAATTTGTACCAGCTCCATTTTCAGAAAAACCGTTATACAAAGCTTCATTAAATGTAGAACCTCCAATATAATTTACAGCATTTGCTTTTAAATAATCATAATAATTATTTGCAGCATTATTTTTTCCATTCGTCCAAACAAGTAGAGATTCTTCAATCTGTCTAGATTTAAATATTTTCTGAATTGTAGGTTGCATTAATGAATAAGCACCTGTTTGTGGAGTAATATCTCCCCAAGATTCTAGCCAATTTGCAACTGGTATAGCAGCTTTTGCAGCTTGATACATTCCATTTTTCTTATCAGCAATTGCGATAATGTTTGGAACTTTAGCTAATAATTTTTTGAAATCTTCTGATTTTGATGAAGAATATAATGGGTTTACATTATTGCTAATTAAAACACCAACTTGTCCGCTATTCATCCAAGAAAGAAATTCTTGGTATCTTTTTGCGTCGTATTCTTTTAATAAATTGGCTTTTCCTGTGAATGCAGTAGAAGCTAATTTTTGATTTATTGCGTGAGCTAAAACTTGAGAAGCTTTAGAACCATCAGCAAAAACAACAGCATTACTGCCTTTTGCTTGTAATTCTTTTGCTAATTCAGTAGCAACTTTATTAGAAGAACTACCACCATTTAATATTGTAAAAACTTCTACTAATGTTTTGTTTACAGCGCTTGGTTTTAGGCTGATTCTTGTATCTGCATTTGCTCCAGTTAAAGATAAATTAGACTCTACTTGAACGTGTCTAAGCATTTCTGCTCCAGGTTTTCTAGCAGTTGAATAAGATGATTCTAAACTAGAACCATTATAATCATTCAAGAAATCTGCTTGAAAAGAAACAACTAATTGCGTTTTTGAAAGATCATAAACTGGCAAAGCTCTTTGTCCGAAAACTTCTTCTGCAGCATCTAAAGCACCAGAATAAGGCATTGCATCATAAACTACTAATTCTGCAGTAGGATATAGCGTTTTGAAATCTCCAAATAATTTTTTATAAGTAGGAGATGCAAAAGAGTGAGAAAGTAAAACAATTTTTTTGCCAGATGTTTTTGCTTCAGATAATGCTTTTATTACATAATCATCTACATCTGAAAATGTTGCATTTTTTTTATCAAGCTTAGGTTGTTTTAATTTATCGTTATCATATAAAGATAAAACACTTGCTTGTGCTCTTGCATTAGTTTTTCCTAATTGATTTGCAATAGGATTTGGTTCTATTTTAATAGGTCTTCCTTCTCTTGTTTTCACTAAAACACTTGCAAAATCATATCCATCAAAATAAGTTGATGCAAAGTAATTTGGAATACCAGGAATAATGTTGTGAGGTTTTACAACATAAGGAATACTCTTAATTACTGGTGCTTCACATGCAGCCAAAGTTACGGCAGCAGTAGAAAAACCAAGGAGTTTTAAGAAATCTCTTCTTGAAGTAGAACTATTGTTTAATTTTTCCGCATCACCTAAGAATTCCTCTACAGGAATTTCATTTTGAAACTCTTTATTCGCAAGCTTTTTGTTCAAGCTTGGGTCTTTAAGTTCTTGGATACTTCTGAATTGTATTTTATTGGAAGCCATGTATACTTCTTATTTAATTAAATATTATTAATAGTGACATTTACCACACTCTAAACCGCCAATTGCATCTACCGTTATTTTACCTTCGGATTTAGGATACTGTTTTTTCAATTTATCGTGTAAACCAGTAAAATATGCTTGGTTGTAACCGTTTGTCATATCTACTTCTGCAGTTCTATGACATTCTATACACCATCCCATTGTAAAATCATTTGCCATTTGTACCACATTCATAGTGTCTACTTTTCCGTGGCAAGCTTTACAAACTACATCTACTTTATTGTCTGGATTCTTTTTATTGAATGAACTAATAATTGCTTGTTCTCCTGCTACAACGTGTTGTGCGTGATTGAAGTAAACAAAATCTGGCATATTATGAATTCTAGTCCATTCTACAGGTTCTGTTTTACCAGTATAACTTTGCGATGCAGGATCCCATCCTGTTGCTTTATATATTTTTTGAATTTCAGAAGTATAGAAATCTCTATCTTTTCCTGGTTCTATATATTTTCCTTTGTATTCAGAGATGTTTCTGTGACAGTTCATACATACATTCATAGAAGGTATTTCAGAAACTTTACCATATTTAGCAGAAGAGTGACAAAGCTGACAATCTATTTTATTTTCACCTGCGTGAATTTTATGAGAGAAATATATTGGCTGTTCTGGTTTGTAACCTTTATAAACGCCAATCCACATCAATGCATTCCAAACTCCGTAGAAAGCAAAAACTGCAAGAGCACCTAAAATGATTTTTCCTACAATATTATATTTCTCGTAGATTTCTCCGAAAGTTTTTGTGTTTTTTGCATTAGCAGCAGAAAGCTCATCACTTTGCTGTAATTTCACTAATTGTTTCACTTTTAAAAGTAGCCAGACAAGCAAGCCACCAATAGAAAGTAATGACAATAAAATAATTTTCGAAGCATTACTATCTTCCGAAGAATTTCCTGCAGCTGCTGCATCTGGTGCAACGATAGCTTCAGGTTCTGGAGCAGGTGGATTAGTAGTATATTCTAAAATGTCATTTATATCCTGGTCGGAAAGACTAGGAAATTGAGTCATTTCAGTTTTGTTGAATTTTTCAAAAACTTCATTAGCGTATTTATCGCCTGTAGCTCTAAACGCTTTATTGTCTTTAATCCAACTGTGAAGCCAATTTGTATCCAAATTTTGCTCTGTCTTAAGTCTATCTACAACTCCGCCTAAAGCAGGACCAACAAGTTGTTTGTCTAATGCATGGCATGCAGTACAATTTGCTTTGAAGAGCTTTTCGCCATTTTTGGCATCTCCTTGTGCGTAGATAGAAGCAGATGAAGCCAACAATAATCCTATTGCCAACAATCCCTGTTTATAATGCTTTTTCCAACTAATCATCTATATATACTTATGTGAGTAAAACTTCTGAGTAAATCCAGAACACCTAATTTTCAGCAAAAATAAGATTTTTAACATAAAGTTAACAAGCAAATTGCACTGCATATTGTCATTTTCTCTAATTTGTAATAATTCTAAATAATAGAGGTTGCGATATTTTAAATTTATCTTAAATTTGTGGTAAATATATTAACTATGAATTTTTTAAAGAAAACCATAATAATTCTAGCAACATCTTTTTTCTATTTCTCAATAGCACAGCAAGTTGTGAGAAAAGATACAATTTCTGGAACCGTATTATCTATCTCAATGGATCAAAAACTAAGTAATGATGTAGATAAATTTGAAAATTATTGTGATCGATTAACTGTAAAAAACAATTCATATACTTTAGACACAGTACCAACTAAAACAAAAGTATATGTAGCAGATAGGGAATTAACAACTGCAGAAATTTGTAGAAATAATCCTAAAATTTCAGGTTACAAAATACAATTGGTAATTGTGAAAAGCAATGCAGAAGCCAATGAAGTGAAAGCCTATTTCAGAAGAAGGTTTCCAAGATTGAAAGTAGAAACAGACGCTTCTTTAAGACCAAATTATAAAATTATGGCAGGCAGTTATTTCAGCAAACAAAGTGCTGCATCTGATTTAAGTGCCATTAGAAAAGAATTTAAGTCTGCAATTGCAGTACAGTATAATGTTTTTTGTGCGGATTCAAAGTAATTCATTTCCAAATCTTCACATAATATCAAAGGCTTAATTTCGAAAAATTAAGCTTTTTTTGTGTTTACAATCTATAGAACTTATTCAAAAAATAAAAAAATTCTTCCATTCTAAAGAAATTATTGATGCCAAGGTAAATTGTTAATACTATCAAAACTACCATCAAAAAAGATAAAACTTTTGCAGAATTTCTGTAAGTTCGAAACAGCCAACCAAATAGCAAAGGAACTACGTAAATATAATGTCCACCATAAATGTAGCCCGTTTTCAAACCAAATTGTAGAATACAATGAATAATAATATCCACGAAAAATGAAATCATTAATATTTGGACAAATTTATTCTTGAAATTCTTAAAATAACTCCAAATTATAACTCCAAAAACGATTGCTACAAATAGATAAGCAATTTCTGAAGTATAAACATCCATAAAAAGAGCTTTATATTCAAAACCTTTTTTGTTGTGATAATCTAACTTTGTAAAACTAGGAAAAAGCATAGTTCCACCAAAAAACCACGAAACTATCATATCCCAAACCGGAATTTTCTTTACACATGTAAATTTCTCATATTGTTCTGTTGTTTTTGCAAAAATTCTTTGATAATCAAACTCTAATCTATTCAAATAAAGTAATACAAAAACAGCCGTAGAAATGAAAACTCTGATAAAAGCACTTCCTATTTTTTTGAAATTCCAAAATATTTTCTTTTCAAATAGAATTGGAATGTAGATTTTTACAATATTCGTAATTGTTAATCCACCGATGAAAATTCCCGCAAAAGTGAGTGCAGTTCCATCAATTTTTTGATCCTCTTTTAATGCTTTTGCAGCATAATTATTAAAAAACATCAAGAAAAACAAACTGTAAGTATAAGTTTCTGGAGTGAAAGAAAGTAGGATAGGCGTTGAAAATAGCGAGAAAAATACAATTAAAACTAAAGAAATAGAATTCGGAAGTAGAATGATGTTTTTTAAATATTTAAATATTTGAACAATGCTCAAAGAAATCGCCAAATTACTGAAGATTGCCAATGCAAAACGGAAATTGAAATTCACTTTTCCATCAGAGAAATAGAATGCCGTATTCTTAATTCCATAAAAAAAATAATTTGCCAAAGGATGCCTTTCAAAACCACCACCATTTCTTACGATAGATCTATTGTCAAAACTAAAATAGGCGTCCCACGGAATTCTATCATCAAAAATGATAAAATAATTCAAGGCAATATACCTTCCAAGAATTCCGAAAATTACAAAGTAAAATGCGAAAATCAGGAGTTCTAATTTTGTGGAAGGAAGCATCAATTTTAAAAATTGAATGCACGATTTTTCTAGTTTTTTTAGCATGATATATTTAATTCAAAATAAACTAAGAACTGCAAGAAAGCATGGAACATCCAGCTACATCATTATATTTATCGGGTCTTTTAGCAGAAAATTTCGCAAATTTTTCTTCATAAGGATTTTGTAAAGCTTGCCAAAGTTCATCAAATAATTCGGAATTTCCGTTTTCTAATTTTTCAATACATTCGAAAAGCAAGTAATTTCTTAGAATGAATTTTGGATTTGAAGTTTTCATAAATGATAAATTGGCTTTTCCAGAAGCGTTTTTCAACCATCTTACTGAACATTTATCTAAAAATAGAAATACTTTGTTGCGATCTTCATCATTTAAATTGATATAAGAAACTTCATCAAAATTAAAATCATGCGAATTTCCATTTTCTGCAAATTTTTCTAAATGATTAAAAAATAAGGTGTAATCTAATTTCAAATCTGTCATTATCTTTTGATTTTCAATGATGATTTGCTCATCTCCATCAATAATTTCATCAAAACCGAGTTTTTTTGCCATCATTTCGTCATTCAATTCCCAAAAAATGGTGCTGAAATTTTCTAATGTTTTTTCGAGAAAATCGGTATCGTCAATTAATGGTTGAAGTGCATTTGCCAATTGCCAAAGATTCCATTGAGAAACCTGTGGTTGCTTGCCAAAAGCATATCTTCTTCCGGGTAAATCTGTGGTGTTTGGTGTGAAATTTAAATCGAATTCATCAACCATAGAAAATGGGCCAAAATCTATTGACAGACCAAGAATAGACATATTATCTGTGTTCATTACGCCATGTACAAAACCAACACGAAGCCAATTGACCATTAATTCTGCTGTTTTTTTGCAAACTGTTTCAAAGAAATCTTTGTATTTTTGAGAATTTTCAGAAGTAATTTCTGGAAAATAATTTTTGATGGTGTGATCTGCTAATTTTTTTAATAAAGGAATTTCTTTTTGAGCAGAAATTAATTCAAAATGACCAAAACGCAGAAAACTTTCGGCAGTTCTCATAACTATTGCTCCTTTTTCGTAGGCTGCATTTCCATTGTACATAATATCTCGAAGCACGTTTTCGCTTGTAAAACAAAGGCTTAAAGCTCTTGTTGTTGGAATTTTTAAATGATGCATTGCTTCGCTCATCAAATATTCTCTTACGGAACTTCTAAGAACTGCTCTTCCGTCTGCAGAACGAGAATATGGAGTTGCACCTGCACCTTTCCACTGTAATTCTGTGGAATTTCCTTCATTATTCTGAATTTCTCCTGCGAAAATTGCGCGACCATCTCCTAATTGTCCTGCCCAATTTCCGAATTGATGACCTGCATAAGCTGTAGCGTAGGTTTTTATGTTTTCAGAGAGGTTTTGAGCGGCGAGAAATTGCAAGTCTGAATTTCCATTATAATCTCCTAAACCGATTTCTTGTGCTAAATTTTTATTAAAATGAATTAATTTAACATCACTAAATTTTACCGGTTCTACTGTAGAAAATAGCACTTTCGGAGTTTGTCTTTGCATAGTTTTTTCAGAAAAATCTCCTGGAAAAATTTCGGTGAATGGTTGTTTTATTTGAGATAAATTCATGTATCAAAAGTAATAAATTTGAAAATAAAAATCCTCCTGTGGTTTGCAAGAGGATAATTTATTTTAAGTAAAATGAAATATAGACAAAATTCTATTGATTAAAATCTATATCATCAGTTTTGTTGATTTTTTCGTTTACGTTTTCTTCGGTTTTTTTAGCTTTAACTTTTGCTTTTGGTGGCTCTGTATAAGTAGGGTTTTTTAGCTGATCTATTGTTTGTAGACCACCTTCATCACCATATCCTCCAGTTAATCCACGAAGTTCTTCACAACCACCTTGCCATTCGGAAGGTTTCACAAATTTATCTTCGGGTGTAATTTCTAAAGTTTTATCTGCCCAAACTTTTTTCATATAAATTGCCCAAATTGGAAGTGCCATTTTTGCACCTTGACCTTCACCTGTGCTTCGGAAATGGGTTGCTCTATCTTCCCAACCAACCCAAACTCCAGTTGCTAATTTTGGGGTAATTCCCATAAACCAACCGTCTGAATTATTTTGTGTGGTTCCTGTTTTACAAGCAATTTCTACGGCTTTGCTGATGCCACGTCTTCCTAATTCTCCGGAAGCAGTTCCAAATTCTGCTACACCCTTCATCATTTCTATCATGGTGTAGGCGTATTTTGGATTCATTATTTCTTTGGTTTCGGGTTTCACTTCTTTTATAACTCGTCCGTTTGCATCTTCTACACGCCAAATCATTTCTGGTTTAATGTAATTTCCGAAATTTGCAAAAGTATTATAAGCACCAAGCATTTCATAAATTGTAATATCCGAAGAACCTAAAGCTGTGGTAAGATTTCTTTCCATATCACTTGTAACACCCATTTCTTTAGCAAGATTTATCACATTATCTACACCAACTTCATCCATGGTTCTAACAGCGGGTGGATTCATAGATTTTGCTAAGGCTTCTTTAAGAGTCATCGATCCACCACCTTCTGAAACGGAGTAGTTACCTTTTCTAAAAGTTTCATTAGAAACTATTGAACATGGAGTTTTTCCTAAATTCATGATTGCTGCGGCATAAACAAATGGTTTGAAGGTAGATCCTACTTGTCTTTTTCCTTGTTTGATGTGGTCGTATTGAAAATGTTGCCAATTGATACCACCTACCCAAGCTTTTATTTCTCCAGTTGCAGGAGACATAGACATTAATCCTGCCATTGCAATTTGCTTGTGATATCTTATAGAATCCCATGGAGACATTTCTACATCTTCTTCTCCTTTCCAGGTAAATCTGGAGGTTTGCACGGGTTTATGAAATTCTAGCATAATAGAATCTTCAGACATTCCGTCGTTTTTCAGCTGTTGATATCTGCCCGTTCTTTTTACGGCCGCCATCATAATGTTATCCGTTTGTTTTTTGCTAATATCGTAGAATGGTGCAGATTTTCTTCCTCTTTGTTCTCTATCAAAACTAGCTTGCAGAGAAGTTAAATGTTCTTTCATAGCTTCTTCTGCATATTTCTGCATTCTAGAATCTAGGGTGATGTATATTTTCAACCCATCTTTATATAGGTTTAGTTTTTTGCCTGTTTTCTTTTCGTTTTCATCTAAATAATTGGTAATTTCCTTTTTTAAATAAAATTTATAGTAAGCAGAATTTCCTTCATCTAAACTTTTTACGGGATGATAATCTACCACAATTGGAGTATCAATGGCTCTTTGATAATCTTCTTGGCTAAGATATTTCGTTTCAAGCATTTGTTTTAGTACAACATCTCTTCTTTCTTTTGCTTGTCCTGAATTTTTTCTAGGGTTGTTTTTATTAGGGTTTTCTAGCATGGCAACAAACATTGCAGCTTCTGGCAAAGTAAGTTGTTTTGTAGATTTATTAAAATAAATTCTTGAAGCCATTTCAATACCATTTGCATTGTATAGAAAGTCAAACTTATTAAAATAAAGTTCTATGATTTCTTCTTTGGTATATCTTTTTTCTATGCTTACTGCAACTACCCATTCTTTTAACTTCTGAATACCTCTTTGAATTTTGTTTCTAGAAGCAGTTCCAGTAAATAATAGTTTAGCTAACTGTTGTGTGATTGTAGAACCGCCACCTCTGTCTCCACCATATCGTATTGCTCTTGCAATAGATTTCATATCGATGCCTGAATGTTCTCTGAAACGCTCATCTTCTTTTGCTTGTAGTGCGTAGATAAGATAAGGAGGCAAATCACTATAAACAATAGGGAGCGATTTTTCTTTTTCAAATCTGCCAAGAAGTACACCATCTGAAGAATAAATTTCAGAAGCCACGAAAATGTCTGGGTTTTCTATTTCGCTTATTTCTGGCATTTCTCCAAGTAAACCTTGAGATACTGCAAAAAATAATCCTGCAATACCTATTACAAATGCGAAAAAAGCAAGCCAAATAAGTCTTACCCATTTTTTCCAACCAGTTTTCGTTTGCTTTTTAGGAGGCAAAGGAAAGTTTTTATTGGTTGTGCTGTTTTTATTATCTTTTTGATCCATACTATTTTTATGGCTTTATTGTTTGTATTTTCACTCCTATATCTTCTATACCAAGTAAGGTATCTTTTCTCATTGCTTGTACAATTCCTATTTCATAATCTCCATTTTTTGGAAATTTAAAATCTGTTTTGTACTGAAAAAGAATTTCTTTTGTGCCTCCAAAACCTTTTCCAATCCATTCTCCATTTGGTCTTGCTAAGATATAATTGAGCGTGTCTGTTGTGGTTTTTTTGTTTTTCAAATCCTTTAAATTAACTATAAATCGAATATTACTAAAAGGGTATTCATTATTATTTCTTACAACAAATATAATGTTTTTAGCATGTTCTGCATCATTTATTTTAAAAGCAAATTTTTGTTCAGCCTTTTTGCTCCAATTTCCGTTGATGGATTTCATTTGTACGTCTCCCTCAGAAGTATTACATCCTGATAAAACAAAAAAAGCTGATAAAACGAACAGTATCTTATTCATTATTATTTTTTGGGGGATATTTTTTTTTAAATTTTTTCTTCACTGCAGGTTTGCCTTGTCCATTTGCATTGGAAACGACATTCGGATTGTTATTCCCTGTATTTTTGGTGTTTTGTGCAGGTTTTTTTGCTCCAGAATTATTAGAATTTCTGTTGTTTCTATTTTTTCTAGGATTTTTTTTCTCAAAACGATCCAATGTGTTTTCACCAATGATGTCTACGTTTCTTGGTGTAATTTCTGTAGTCATATAATCTTCTAAGGCTGTAGCTTTTTCTCCTTTTTTGTTCAGAGCTACAATTTTATTTACTTCAGAAACATCTAAATCATGCCAAGTGTGTGTATTGTCTGCATAAGCATACCACATTTTCTTGCGAAATACATCTATTTTAATACAAAATGCTTTTCCTTTTTCAGTTTGTAGATTAGTAGAAGAAGGTGGGAATTCTTGCAAAGCATCCATATAACTGTCTAATTCATAATTAAGACAGCATTTTAGCTTTCCACATTGTCCAGCTAATTTTTGAGGATTAATGCTTAGTTGTTGGTATCTCGCAGCATTTGTGTTTACGGATCTAAAATCTGTAAGCCAAGTAGAGCAACACAATTCTCTTCCACAAGATCCAATTCCACCTAGTTTTGCAGCTTCTTGGCGAAAACCAATCTGCTTCATATCAATTCTTGTACGAAAAGTTCCAGCAAATTCTTTAATCAATTGTCGAAAATCTACTCTAGTTTCTGAAGTGTAATAAAAAGTGACTTTTGCACCATCTCCTTGATATTCTACATCAGAAATTTTCATTTGCAAACGAAGATTATCAGCTATTTTTCTAGCTTCTTTTTTTATCGGCTCTTCTTTATCTCTTGTTTGTTGCCAAGTTTCTATATCTTTTTGATTAGCGAGTCTATAAATTTTTAAAATCTCATCTTTTGGATAATTTTTCTTTTTTATTTGAATTTTTACTAATTCTCCTGTAAGGCTTACTACACCTACATCATGTCCGGGACTAGATTCTACTGTAACTATACTTCCTATATGAAGTGGTAAATTATTTTCATTTTTAAAAAAACACTTTCTATCATTTTTAAATCTCACTTCCACCAAATCACATTTGCTAGAAGTAGGATTGCTAACATTAGAAAGCCAATCAAAAACACTTAATTTATAACTATTTCCGCAAGTATCTACACTATCGCAGCCACTTGCAGACTTGGTGCCGCAGATATGAGCAGAATCTCCGGATGTTTTCCATCCACAACTTATATTTATATTTTTATATTGATGCAAATTTAACATAAATTTTTATTCTCAATTTTTTATTTTAAAATTGAAGTATAATTAACTCTTTTTTAATGTTTTATAAATTTTTTAATGTTTAAGTAAATCTTGTTTAAAAAATGTAACGAATTGATTGTTAATATGAAATGGATGTATTTACTATTTGTAGCATACAAAAATTGATGTTAATTTAATAAATAATTTAAGATATGTTAACGCTGTTAGAAAATTAATATTATATTTGACATAATAATTATTCTATAATTTTATGAAAAAAGTTTTATTATCAACCGCGTTATTAGCTGGTGCAATGATGTATGCTGGAGGTTTTCGAGTATCATTACAAGGCGTAAAGCAGCTTGCACAAGCTCATACTAGTGCACATGCAGAAGATGCAAGTGTAGCATTTTTTAATCCTGCAGGTATTTCATTCATTCCTAACAAGCTAAGTATTGTAGCAGGTGGGTTTGGTGCAAAATCTAAAGTGAATTACCAAAATCTAAGTACTTTGCAGTCTTATGATACAGAAAGTCCAATAGGAACTCCTGTTTATGCAGCCATAGCATATAAGGTTACAGATGATGTTTCTTTGGGTTTAAGTGTTTCTACACCTTTTGGTAATACAATAGAATGGCCAAAAGATTGGTCTGGTAGAGAAATCGTACAAACCTTGGAGCTGAAAGCATTTTATTTTGAACCAATGGTTTCTTTTAAACTAGCACCTTGGATGTCTGTAGGTGGAAGTTACATCTATGCTAAAGGAACTGTGAATTGGGATAAAGCAGCAACGCAGCTAAACGGAACTCTTAATTTAAAAGATGAAAAAGCAACGGGAAGTGGTTTTGGAATAGGGTTCTATTTTAGACCAGAAAGCGATTTGGATATCAGTATTGCATATAGGTCTCCTGTAGATATGGAAGCAAATAATGGAGTAGTATCCTTTAATATTTCTCCAAGTCTTTATTCTAGCTTAGGATTAGATGCGTCTGGTAAAGATAATTTTAAAGCAGTTTTACCATTAGTAGATGAATTTACAATTGGTGCAACCTATAAAGTTACTCCAAAATGGCAAGTTTCTGCGGATTTCAATTATAGCGGATGGGAAAGATATAATAAATTGACTCTAGATTTTGAACATGCTCCAATAGGAAATCAAACGGATAATACTGTTTTAGTAAGTCCAAAGAATTTTCATAATACAAAAACTTATCGTTTAGGAACTCAGTATAAATTAAATGACATGATTGTTGCAAGAGCAGGATATTACTATGATGAATCTCCATATTCTGATGAGAATTTTCAAGCAGAAACACCTTCTTTTGATTCTAATGTAGTAACTGCAGGTTTAGGCTTTACTTTCTCAAAAGGAATTGGGGTAGATTTAGCTGGAGGTATGGCTTTTCCAAAATCTAGACAATTTAATAATACAAATAGTAATTTTAGTGGTCAGGCAAAAGCAAAAGCATTTTACTTTGGTTTAGGTCTTTCTTATAATCCTTTTTAATTAGCAAATCAATATGAAAAAAATAATATTAACAAGTATTGCAGCAGCAAGTTTGCTTTTTACTTATAGCTGTAAAACAGATTTTGAAACCGATGTGAAAGACATTCAAGTTTCAAGAGGAAATGCAGATTTTAGCAAATTTGTATCCGTAGGAAATTCTCTTACCTCAGGTTACAGAGATGGAACTTTATATTCAGATGGACAAAATGAATCTTTTCCTTCTATGATGGCAAAGCAATTTGCTTTAGCTGGTGGTGGTGCTTTTGTTCAACCAATGATGCCAAATAATACAGGTGGGTTTACAAATTTACCAGGGTTTCCAGGTAAATATGTCCTTTCAGTTGTAAATGGAGCATTAACTCCAGGACCAACTGCACCTGTAGCAGCATTAGATATTATAGGTGGAACAGGAAAAAGATTTAATAACATGGGTGTTCCAGGTGCAAAATCTTATCATTTACTTGCTAATGGTTATGGAAATCCTGCAAATCTACCATTAGGATTGGCAAACCCCTTTTTTGTAAGATTCGCAACATCTGGTACAACTTCTGTAATTGCTGATGCAGTTGCTCAAAATCCTACATTTTTCTCCCTTTGGATTGGGAATAACGATGTTTTAGGTTATGCAACAACTGGAGGAGATGGAACAGATCCAATAACTCCATTAGTTACTTTTACAGGAGCTTATGACGCATCAGTAAATGCACTTACTGCAAATGGTGCAAAAGGAGTGGTGGCAAACATTCCTAATGTAACATCGCTTCCTTTTTTTACTGCTGTTCCTTATGCTCCGCTTTCTCCATCTACATTTAATTCTGCAACTGCTGGATCTGCTTCTAATCAAGACCAAACTATAGATGCTTTAAATACTTCACTTTATGGTCCTTTGAAGCAAGCACTTGCTGCTTTTGGAGCAGGAGATAGAATTTATCAAATGATTTCTAAAACTGGAGCTAGTCCTTTAATTATAAAAGATGAATCTTTAACCAATCTTTCTGCTCAACTTACTGCAGCACTTACACCTTCTTTAGGTGCAGCTACAGCAGGAGCTTTTGGAGCAATTTATGGACAGGCAAGACAAACTACTTCAAAAGATTTAGTACTTCTTACTACAAGATCTGCAATTGGTTCAACAGTAGCTGGAGCTCCAACAACTATAAATAAATATGGAATTTCTTATCCTTTAGAAGATAAACATATCTTGAGAGGAAAATTTGGAACTCAAACTGCAAGTGAAGTAGATGATGTATTAGCAGCTACAGCAACTTTTAATGGTATAATAAAATCTAAAGCTGATGCTAAAGGTTTAGCGTTTTTTGATGCTAATTCAAAAATGAATGAACTTTCTGCAGCTTCTGGAATTACTTTTGATGGTGTGAAATTCACTGCGAAATTTGTAACAGGAGGAACTTTCTCTTTAGATGGAGTTCACCTTACAGGAAGAGGTTATGCTGTAATAGCAAATGAATTTTTGAAAGCTATTAATAGCAAATATAATTCTACATTACCTTTAGTGAATGCTAACTCCTATTCTGGTGTTACTTTTCCTTAAATATTTTTAAAATAAAAGTTTTATAAATAAACCCACTCGATTATGAATTGAGTGGGTTTTATTTTTCTTAAATTTGCACTTTCAAAATCATTATTATGGCAAAACAATCTAGTTATCTATTTTCTACAAGAACAAGCCATCATCTTGCAGAAAGTATTGCAAAGCAATACGGTCAAGAAATGGGAAAGATTATTTTCCAAGAGTTTAGTGATGGGGAATTCGAACCAGTTTTGGATCAATCTGTACGAGGAGGAAGAGTTTTTTTAATAGGCTCCACCTTTCCACCGGCAGATAATTTGCTGGAAATGCTTTTGATGATTGATGCTGCAAAAAGAGCATCTGCAAAAAGCATTACCGCAGTTATCCCGTATTACGGATTGGCAAGACAAGACAGAAAAGACCAACCAAGAGCACCAATCGGAGCAAAACTGGTTGCAAATCTTCTTACTGCAGCTGGAGCAACAAGAATTATGACGATGGATCTTCACGCAGATCAAATACAAGGTTTTTTTGAAATTCCTGTAGATCATTTATATGCTTCTACTATTTTTGTAGATTATATAAAAAGCTTGAAATTAGACAACCTTACTATTGCTTCTCCTGATATGGGTGGAGCAAAAAGAGCAAAAAACTATGCGAGCCATCTTGGTGCAGAAGTAGTAATTGCTTATAAAGAAAGAAAAAAAGCCAATGTAATAGAAGAGATGTTCTTAATTGGTGACGTGGAAGGTAAAAATGTAGTTCTAATTGATGATATGATCGATACCGCAGGAACACTTTGCAAAGCTGCACAAATTTTAATGGAAAAAGGAGCAAAATCTGTAAGAGCAATGGCGACACACGGAGTTTTATCTGGAAAAGCTTATGAAAATATAGAAAACTCTATGCTTGAAGAAGTTATCGTAACAGATAGTATTCCATTAAAAAATAATTGCACGTCTAAAATAAAAGTAATATCTTGCGCCCCAATATTTGCGGAGGTAATGAAGATGGTTCACGAACATCAATCTATTAGTAGTAAATTTATTATCTAGTTTAAAAACAAATATTTACGACAATGTTTTTATAATACAAAAATGAAAACACACTGTTTTTTGATAATTAAATGTTGCGATAATAAAACCGATTTTTGGTTTTAACGATAACTTTTGGGAATTTTAAACACCAAATTAGAAAAGAAAAATTAAATTTTTAAATATATAAAATGAAATCAATTACAATTACAGGTACAAAAAGAGAAAACGTGGGCAAAAAGTCAACTAAAGCTTTACGTGATGCTGAATTAGTTCCTTGTGTTGTTTATGGAGAACAAGCACCTATCAATTTTTCAACAGATGAAAAAACTTTAGGAAAATTAGTTTATACTCCAGATGCACACACAGTAGAATTAATTGTAGAAGGACAAACAATTCCAGCAGTATTGCAAGACATTCAATTTCATCCATTGACGGATAAAATTATGCATGTTGATTTTTATCAATTGAGAGACGACAAACCAGTGGTTATGGAAGTTCCAGTTAGACTTACAGGTAGATCAAGAGGTGTAGTAAATGGTGGTGTTCTAAGACAACCATACAGAAAAGTGAGAGTGAAAGCTTTACCAAGTAATTTACCAGATGAAGTAGTTATTGATGTAACTCCTCTAAGAATTGGTATGAAATATTACGCTTCTGAAGTGAAAACTACAGATTACACATTGATGCATCCAGATAATACAGTGATAGTTGCGGTAAGAACTGCAAGAACAGCTATAAAAGGAGCAGATGACGATGATGACGAAGAAGAAACTGAAGAAGGAGCAGAAGGAGAAACTTCTACAGAAGAAGGAGCAACTCCAGCTGAAGAAACTGCAGCAGAATAAATTCAATTTTATAAATATTATAATCCCGCTTCATAATTTTGGAGCGGGATTTTTTTTGTGTTTGGAAAGTTTAAAAATTTCATTAGTTGTCATTTAGTGAATCTTCCCATTTATGGAAACCGAAAACGATGATTTCAGATTGCTTAATATCAAAAATAATTCTATAGCCTTTAAATATCATTTCACGAATTTCGTTATCATCAAAAAAATCTGATTTTTTGTAAGAATATTTTCTTTCGGGTATTTTTTTGATTTCTGCATAAATATTTTTTTTAAATTTGCGAGCAGCCATCGGTTTATCTTTAGCTATATAAATAATTTGCCGATGTAATTTTGCTCGAAATTCTGAAGTGGTTTTAACAATCATAATTCACCCAAGAGCTTATCTATTTCGTTTTCACATTCTTGTATTGTCATTAGTTCCGTATTTCCAGATATATATAATTGATAATCTTTATGTATTTCTGCTTTTGCTTTTTTAAAATCTTCAGTTTCTTTTATAATTTCCAGTTCTTTTTCGGAAAAATTTTGGAGAAAATTCATGAGCTTTGTCTTTATTGTACTATCGAAATGCAGAGTAATGGTTTCCATTTTAATATTTTATTAAGTAAAGATAAAAATAATTTTCTGTATTTTTTTTGAGTTGAATTTAAAATTTACTTTTTATCTTTTGAGCGGGATTTTTTTGTGGAAAACATTTCAATAGTTTATCTTTAATCGTTTTTAAAATAAAGATATGAAGCTTATCAAAGTTATTTTTCTCATAGTATTTTCAAATGCTTTTTCCCAGAATATTTATTTTGAATACGAGGTTAAAAACCGACCAGATGCATCAAAATTAGATAAATATATAACTCAATATATGACATTGGATGTTATAGGTCAAGTATCGATTTTCCGAGAAAAAATTGATAGAAAAGGAGATTCTTTGCAAACTGTAAACGGACAACCATTGAGAAGTATGGGTTTTGAAAATCAATATTATATTAAAAAAGACTTTAAAACCAATAGTATTTCAAAAATTATTACGAATAGCGAATATACATTCCTGCTTCCAATTGAAAAATTGAACTGGGAAATAACTGATGAAAAAAAGAAAATTTATAAATATAATTGTCAAAAAGCAACACTCAATTATGGTGGTAGAAATTGGGAAGTTTGGTTTACAGATGGCATTTTGATAAGTGATGGTCCATATATTTTTAGTGGTTTACCAGGTTTAATTATTTCTATAAATGATGACAAAGAAGATTTTAACTTCAGATTAATAGAAGTTAGAAAAAATGCCAAATTATTTGATGTTCGTAATAAAGCAATAAAAATAGATTGGAAAAAATTCACAGAATTAGCAAAAACTTACTACTACAATCCGATTTCAGATTTGATGCAAAGAAGTTCTAATAAAAAAATAACTATTACAGATAAAGACGGAAAAATCCTTGATGTAGCAGAATTTCAAAAGAGTATGAAAAACAATCGACAAGGATATATTTTAGAAAATAATAATCCTATTGAACTAAAATATAGAATTGATTATGAGTAAAAATTAATACTTAACTTTGATAAAATTTTGAAATGGATTCTTTAATTACCAATATCAACCAACTCGATCTGGATAAGAAATACTCTTATGCAGATTATTTATTATGGAAATTGCAAGAAAGAGTAGAATTGATAAAAGGTAAAATTTTTAAAATGAGTCCTGCTCCAAATATTACTCACCAAAAAATCGCTTGGAATTTGAATGGTTTATTTTATCAAAAATTTCAAAACCATTCTTGCAGTTTATTTTCTGCTCCATTTGACGTTGTATTATTAAATTTAAAAAAATCAACACCTGAAAAAGAAATTTTCACTGTTGTACAACCAGATTTGTGCATTATTTGTGATGAAGAAAAATTGGCCGATGGCAAAAAATGTGTTGGTGCTCCAGATTTAATAATTGAAATTCTTTCGCCTGGAAATTCTAAAAAAGAAATGGATATTAAATTTGATTTGTATGAAGAAGCAAAAGTGAAAGAATATTGGTTGGTGTATCCCGAAATAAAAGGAATTCAAATTTTCACTTTGATTAATGATAAATACATAGGATTAAAACCTGTTGCGGAAGATCAAATTTTGAAAAGCCCTCTTTTTCCTGAATTGAATTTGGACTTAAGTTTTGTATTTGAAAAGGAATAATATTTTCAACAAAAATCTGTTGAATAAAATTCTGTGATAAATTATATATTTTTATACAAAATCATCATTTTATTAAATTTTACTTCCCCTAAAATTTCCGTAAATTTGAACAATTCTAAATAAGCAAAATGTTCGATATACAAAATATAAGAAGTCAGTTTCCTATTCTCCACCAAAATATTAACGGAAAACCATTGGTTTACTTGGATAATGCGGCGACTTCACAAAAACCAATTTCAGTTCTCAATTCAATTAAAGAATATTACGAAACCACAAACGCAAACGTGCATCGTGGAATTCATACTTTAAGCCAATTGGCAACCGAAAAAATGGAAGATGCACGCAAAAAAGTGCAAAATTTCATCAATGCAAAACACGATTACGAAGTTATTTTCACAAAAGGAACTACAGAAGGAATTAACCTGATTGCTTACGCACTTTCCAACGCAAATCTCCTGAAAAAAGGTGATGAAATTATCATTTCTTACTTAGAACATCATTCTAATATTGTTCCGTGGCAAATGCTTTGCGAAAGAACAGGAGCAATTTTAAAAGTAATTCCGATGGATGAAAACGGAATTTTGCAATTGGATTTTTTAGAAAAAAACCTTTCCGAAAAAACAAAAATTGTCTCTTTTAATCAGGTTTCTAATGCTTTAGGAATCATTAATCCTGTAAAAGAGATGATCCAAATCATTAGAAAAAATTCTGATGCTTGGATTGTAGTTGATGGTGCGCAATCTGTAACGCATTTTGCGATTGATGTTCAAGAAATGGATTGCGATTTTTTCGTTTTCTCTGGTCACAAAATGTATGCTCCAACTGGAACAGGAATTTTATACGGAAAAGAATCAATTTTAAATCAAATTGCACCTTTTCATGGAGGTGGAGAAATGATTGCAACTTGTAGTTTTGAAAAAACAACTTACGCTGGTTTGCCTTTTAAATTTGAAGCTGGAACACCAAATATTTCTGGAAATATCGCTTTGGGAACTGCGGTAGATTTCATGACGGAAATTGGAATACAAAACATTGAAAACCATGAAAAACAATTGTTGAATTATGCTCAAAAACAATTATTAGAATTAGGAAATTTAAAAATTTATGGCGAAAAAGCCAATAGAACTGGCGTTGTTTCTTTCACTTTAAATAATGCCGGAATTGCTTCAGATGCAGGAATGATTCTCGATAAAATGGGAATCGCCGTAAGAACAGGGCATCATTGCACGCAACCCATCATGGAATTTTTCAAAATTGCTGGAACTATTCGTGCAAGTTTTGCGGTTTATAATACGATGGAAGAGGTTGATATTTTGATTGATGGCGTGAAAAAAGCGCAGAGAATGCTTTCTTAGATAAATAATCCTTCAAGATTTCATAAACCTTGAAGGATTGATTTGGAGAATTATTCTTCCGACTTCTGACTACCAACTTTTAACTTCGTTCTCTTTTTCCAAAAATAAAATCCTGCTAAAAATATCAAAATTAATGGCCAAATTGTAAATAGTCCAATAATCAATTTTTGAATTAAATAAAAACCTTCTGTTAATGCGTTTTTCACGTCATAAAAGAAATAGAATTTATACTTATTATCGATGTTTTTGGTATTGGTAATCGCAATTTCTGCAATTCTAAGCTTTGGTTCATTGATGAAAATATCTACTGTAGAATATTTTAATTGATCCGTCATTTCCATTGTTCCTACTTTTTGAAAGTTGCTTTCAGCTTCATTTTCATCAGTTAAAACTACTTTATCTTTATTGGCAACCAATTTTTCAATATTTTTACCTGTTTTTTCAGCTCTTTTTGCTTCTAATTTTGCGAGTGCGATATTGGCAGTAACGTCTTCTGCAGAGATATTTCTTGCATTTAGAAAGAGTTTTTCATTATTAATAATTTGTAGAAATTCAGATAATTTTTCTGTTGGAACACGAACTTGTATTCTGTTTTCAGTTTTAAATTTTCTAACCAACATTGCGTTTTCATCTGAAGTATTGTAGGTTTCTTCGGATAAGATTTGCGAATTTAATTGGCTGGAAGTTACGAATCCTCCGATTGTTACTAAAAATTTTTCAATGGAAATTGTTGTTTCATACACATCCTTCACTTCCATTTCTACACTTGCAGTTTTTATAAACTGTTTGTCTTTTACATTTAGCGATGCAACCGAAGAAATACTATCTGAAATTGCCATAGAAGAATCTACAGAAATAGCTTCAGCTTCGGCATAATCACCTGTAGAAATTTCAGATTTATTACAAGAAAATAATACTGCGGAAATAATAGTAAGTGTAAGAATAGGTGTTTTAAATTTTTTCATGACGATATATTTTTGTGGGTTTGTATATCACAAATGTCGTCTGGAAATCTTTGTAAAGTTTGTAAGTACTATGTTTTCTGCTTGTAAACATTGCTTTGCAAATAAACATTGCTGATAATCAATCAATTGTAATTTTAATAGAAATTTGGTTTTAACTAAAAATCAATAATTAAATCAGAAAAACATTTGTTATTACGCACAAAAAAACCCAAAACATTATTTAAAATGTAATGGGCTTATTAATTTTTAAATTAAATCTTAACTTTCCAAAGCCAATTCAATCACTTCGCTCATGTTTTTTACATAGCTGATTTTCATATTTTTTAGATAATCTTTCTTTATTTCTTCTACATCTTTTCTATTGTCATTACAAAGAATTACCTCTTTTATTCCCGCTCTATTTGCAGCAAGAAGCTTTTCTTTAATTCCACCAACTGGCAAAACTTTTCCTCTTAACGTGATTTCTCCCGTCATTGCAAGATGAGGTTTTATTTTTTTATTTCTAAAACTGCTTACCATAGAAGTAAGCATCGCAATTCCTGCAGAAGGTCCATCTTTTGGTGTCGCTCCTTCTGGAACGTGAACGTGGATGTTTTTTTCTTTAATATCAATTCCAGAAACTCCCAAATCATCATGTTTTGCTTTGATGTATTCTAAGGCAATAGTTGCAGATTCTTTCATCACATTTCCGAGGTTTCCAGTCATTGTTAAATTTCCTTTTCCTTCGCTCAAAATGCTTTCTATAAAGAGAATGTCTCCACCAACACTGGTCCAAGCTAAACCTGTAACCACACCAGGAACATCTGTGATTTCACTCAAACTTTTCGGACGAGGAACTCCAAGAATTTCATCTACTTTTGCAATGGTAATTTTTGGATCATATTCTTTTTCCATCGCTGTTTGCAAAGCAACCCAACGCGAAATCGCAGCCAATTTCTTTTCTAAAGTTCTCACACCACTTTCAGAAGTGTGTGCATCTATAATATGTTGCAATTCTGCATTGCCAAGTTTATAAGATTTTGTAGTAAGTCCGTTTTCTGCCAATTGTTTTTTAATTAAATGTCTTTTGGCAATTTCTACTTTTTCTTCTAATGTATATCCCGCAATTTGAATGATTTCCATTCTATCCAAAAGCGGAGATTGTATGGTGGAAAGCGAATTTGCCGTTGCAATAAACATCACTTTTGATAAATCGTAACCGTGTTCCAAATAATTATCATAAAAAGCGTGATTTTGCTCTGGATCCAAAACTTCCAACAGAGCAGAACTAGGATCTCCATGTGCACTTGCAGTTACTTTATCTATTTCGTCTAAAACAATTACAGGATTTGAGGTGCCAGATTTTTTGATGGATTGCAAAATTCTTCCTGCCATAGCTCCAATGTAGGTTTTTCTGTGACCACGAACTTCGCTTTCATCGTGCAAACCACCCAAAGAAACGCGTACATATTTTCTGCCAAGTGCATCTGCAATAGATTTTCCCAAAGAAGTTTTTCCAACTCCAGGTGGCCCAACCAAACACAAAATTGGAGATTTCATGTTGTTTTTCAGTTTTAAAACAGCAATATGTTCCAAAATTCTTTTTTTGATGTCTTCTAATCCGAAATGTGCTTTATCCAAAGTTTTTTCAGCTTTTATGATGTCGAAAATATCATTACTGTATTTATCCCACGGTAAATCTGTGAAAAAATCTAGGTAATTTCTTTGCACATTATAATCAGGAGAATTAGGATGTTGCCTTTGCAATCTATTCAATTCTTTATCGAAATGTTGTTGAATTTCTTCATTCCATTTCAGCTTTTTAGCTTTTAATTGTAGCACTTCTGCGTCAGATTCTGCACCACCACCTAATTCTTCTTGAATCGTTTTAATTTGCTGATTCAAGAAATATTCTTTTTGCTGTTGATCTAAATCTTTAGAAGTTTTAGAATGCATTTCATTCCTCAATTCCAGTTTTTGGAAGTCTTCGTGCAGAAATTGGTAGCATTTTGTAGCTCTTGTTAGCAAACTTTTTTCGGAAAGAAGCATTTGCTTGTTTTCTATTTTAAATTGCGCATTTGTACAAATAAAATTTAGTAAATCTGAATTGTCTGTAATATTGCTGATTGCAAAATTGGCGGCATCTGGAATAGAAGAGTCTTTAGAAACTATTTCTTTAGATAAATTCCGAATATTATCCATCAAAGCTTCAAATTCTTTCTTATTTTTCGGAGCTGTATCTTTTAATTTTGTGACGCTTGCTTTAAAATAAGGTTTCGTTTGTGAAAATTTATTTATTTTGAATCTTCCAAAACCTTTGGTAATAGCAGTTACGTTTCCTTCAGGTAATTTTATTATTTTGATGATTCTAGCTAAAGTACCAATTTGGTACATCTCATTTTCTGTAGGATTTTCTAAAGTAGAAGATTTTTGGCTCAAAATTCCTATTATTTCACCATTTTTTTGAGCGTCTTCTAATAATTTAATTGAGTTTTTTCTTCCTGCAGTAATAGGTATTATTACACTCGGAAACATAACCATATTTCTTACTGCCAAAATTGGGAAAATAGTTTGTGCGTCATTTTCTTCCGGATCCATAAAATCTTGTAAGTTTATTTCTTCAGTTACGATACTAAATCCTTCATCCGTAATATCATCAAAATTGATGTCTTCAAATTCATTCATATTTTTATTAATGACAGATTGTCACCCTTTTTTATAAGTTATCTATAGTTGAAATCTATACTTTAGCATTATTAATGTTAAAAAGTAAGTTCTAAAGAATTTCCCAATTCTTATGCCAGCTAAATTTTTATAAGAAAAGTAGCCAAAATTTCTATTCTAATGCTAATATTTTGGTAAAATAATTAATTTTTAATAATAAAGTGGTGTCAAATTTCTATAATTTCTTAAAAAAGTGTATTTTCGCAGACTGATAAATAATACTATTTACTACTATGGCAATACTAGCAGAAATAAGAAAGAGACCGATACTTCTAATGGGTATAATAGCACTTGCATTACTTGCGTTTTTGGTGAATCCAGATTCGTTAGATAAAATGTTTGGTAAAAACCCAAGTGTTCTAGGAAAAGTAAACGGCGAAAAAATTACAAGAGATGAATATAATGACCAATTATTCGTTTTGCAAGAACAAGCTAAACAGCAAAATCAACCAGCAACAGGTTTAGAAGAGCAAGCTTGGCAAATATTGGTGCAAAGTAAACTCATCAAACAGCAATTTGAAAAAATGGGCTTTAAAATGACAGATGATTTCTTCTGGAGCCAATTGCAATATGATCCAATGTTTGCACAAAATCAATCTAACTTTGATGAAAAAGGTAATTTTAAATTACAAGAAATCAAAAAACAAGTTGAAGATTTGCAAGCAACAGGACAAGTAGAAGCTTTTAATCAATGGATGAAAACAAGAAAGTCTATTGAATACAGAATGATGTATAAGCAATTGAGTACAAGTGTAAACACGGGTATTACTGTAAGTAAAAAAGAAGCTCAAGAATTGATGAATGAAAGAGATCAATTGGCAGATATAGATTATGTTCAAATAGATTATAATGGTTACAACAAAAAATCTCCAGTAAAAGTAACTACAGAAGATTTAGATAATTACATCAAAAGATTCCCAATCAGATATAAAACAGATCCAAGTGTAAACTTAGGTGTTGTATATTTTCCTGCAAAAGCTAGTGTAGCAGATGAAAATTTAATTAAAAAAGATGTAGATAAATTATTCAACGGAACAGGAGCTGCAGCTGGAATGGAAAATTTCCAAAATACAACTAATGATTCTATGTTTGTATCTCTTAATTCTGATGCACCATTTAATAGTGAATTTGTAGGAGCAGAACAATTGCCACCAACTGTTGGAGCATGGGCAAAATCTGCTGCAGTAGGTCAAACTTTTGGTCCATACAAAGAGCAAGACGTTTTTATCGTTTCTAAATTATTAGGAAAAACACCTTCAGATTCTACACTTTCAAGACATATTTTAATTGCATTTAAAGGAAGTCCAGCAGGAGAAGGTGTTACAAGAAGCAAAGAAGAAGCAAAGAAAATAGCAGATTCTATCGGAGCTGCTGTAAAAGCAAATCCAGCAAAATTTGCAGATTTTTTAAGTTTGTCTAATGATCCTGGTTCTGCTGCACAAGGTGGAAGTGTAGGTTGGACAACTCCAAAAACGCCTTTCGTTCCAGAATTTTTGAGCTTTTTGGCAAATAATGGAAAAGGTGCAACTGGTGTTGTAGAAACTCAATTCGGATACCATATCATCAATATTGAAGATAAAAAATCTGGATCTATGACGTATAAAGTAGCCAATTTGGTAAAAAGAATTAGAGCATCTAACGCTACAGAAGCAGATTTAGATAAAAAAGCAAGAAGATACATACAACAAGTTGATGGTAAATCTTTCAATGAGTTTGTGAATATTGCTAAAAAAAGCAATTTCAACTATTCTAATCCGAAATCTGTAAAACGTTTTGACGGACAAATTCAAGGATTAGGAACGGCGAAAGATGAAGAAATTATTTCTTGGGCTTTTGATAAGAAAAGAGAAAAAGGAGATACAGAATTTATAACTGTAGACGGTACTGGAGATAAAATTGTAGTTTTCTTAAACGGAAGACAAGAAAAAGGTCTTACCAATGGAGAATCTTTAAGAGAGCAATTGGAAGTTACAGTAAGAAACGAAAAAATTGCTAAAACAATCGTTGAAAAATTAAACCAAACAAAACCTACATCTTTAGATCAAGTAGCAAAAACTTTTGGTGTTGCAAAAGCATCAGGACAAGTGAATTTATTGAATCCACAAATCAACGGAATGATGGAACCGAAACTTGCAGGTGCAGCTTTTGGTATTGCAAAAGGAAAAATATCTAATCCAATAGAAGGTTTGGCTGGAGTTTATATGATGATAAAAAAATCTGAAAGTGTAAACAAACAACCAGGAGACATCAAAGAATTTACTGCTTCTGTGAAAGGTAGAAATGCACAAATGTTCAACCAACAATTTTTGAAAAGCTTGCAAGACAATGCAGATATTCAAGATTATAGAATTGAAGTTTGGGATAAAGCAGCAAAATAATTTTTTAGAATTAATAAAAAGATAGCGGTATTTTATAATGCCGCTATTTTTGTTTCTACTCGAAACACGGCTTTCTTATAAAAATTTCTTTTTCATAAAAAATTCTATTAATTTACTA
>CAXYUO010000008.1:0-27054 GCA_964292185.1 uncultured Frigoriflavimonas sp. | reverse complement strand
CTAGACCGTGCAAGCGGTGAAATCGCCTTTAACGACATTAAGATTAAAGGGTATTCAATGTCGACTTGGGATAAAATACGTAATCGACACATCGGTTACATTTTTCAAAACTATATGTTACTTGAAAATGTGTCGATTTATGAGAATATCAAACTTACCTTAAACATGGTTGGTATCACTGACAAAGAAGAAATCAACAAACGTGTCGAGTATTTGTTAGAAAAAGACGGATTGAAAAATTATAAAAAACGCAAAGCAACATCGAGAAAAATTCAATAATAAAAATGTAGAAAAGCTTATTTCGCTATTGGTTTTGAAGAAATATTTTGAGTGCATTCTTTAAAGGATTAAAAAAACATTCTTGTTGTGCATTTAGAGTTTAAAATGTTAAATTCATTTTATCATTAAGTTGTACCTAATGTTAAAAAAACGAAAAAAACGCCTGGTTGTGAAAAAATCACTAGATTTGCTCTAATTAAAAACAAATACTATGTTAATTAGGTTTTCAGTTGAGAATTTTTCGTCATTCAGTGAAAGACAGGTTTTTTCATTATTACCTGGAAAAGGAACTTTAAAAAGTGAACACAAAACGAAAAAAGTAAAAGGCATATCTGTTTTAAAAACATCTGTTCTATTCGGTGCGAATGCATCTGGCAAATCAAACCTAATAAAAGTAATAGATTTTGGCAAAAAACTTGTTTTAAAAGGCACAAAATCCGAAACTAGAATTGATTTTCAAAACTTTAGATTAGATTTAGAAACAGAAAATAAGGATTCACGTATTGAATACGAGATACAACATAATGGCAAAAATTATGCTTATGGATTTGTATTTAATAATGAATATATTAAAGAGGAATGGCTTTTTGAAATTTCAAATAAAAGTGAAATTAAAATTTTTGAAAGAAATATTGATAAAAAAGAAATATTTGACTTAAGTAATATAATAAAAAATATAAAATCTGTAGAAGAACAACAAATTCTAAAATTTACAGCTAAATTGACTCCTAACAATCAACTTTTTTTAAATGAGGTTAGAACAAGAAAAGTCAAAGAAAATGTTTCAAAAATAGATGATTTACTTAGCGTAATAGATTGGTTTCAAAATTCTTTAAAAGTTATTTTTCCTGACGACAAATATAATGAAGGTTTAAAATTTGAATTAAAACAAGATGAAGAATTATTAACGACTTTTGAACAATTTTTAAAATATTTTGACACTGGTATTAATGGTGTTTGTTTAGAAAAAGTAGATTTTGAAAGTGTTGATGTTCCAAAAACAATATTAAATAAAATTAAAGAAGACCTATTAAGTAAAAAATCTGAAAATATAAGAGCTTCAATTCTTTCAAATCAAAATACTACATATTTTCTTTCAGTTAAAGATAATGATTTAGTTTTTGAAAAATTCATGACAAAACACACTGTGAAAGGTAGAAATGAGCCAGAAAAATTTGATACTAGCGATGAATCAGATGGAACTAATAGAATAATGGATTTTATTCCATTATTAATGGATCTACTAAAAGGAGACAATGTTTTTATTATTGATGAAATGGAAAGAAGTTTACACCCAAATTTAATATATGACTTGATAGACTTATTTATTACTAAATCAGTAAATGTTAATAGTCAATTAATTTTAGCAAGTCATGAATCTTCTTTACTTACGCAAAAATTATTAAGAAAAGATGAAGTTTGGTTTGTTGTAAAAGATGGTTTTGGATCTAGTAAATTACATTCACTTGAAGACTATAATGTTAGATTTGACAAAGAGATTAGAAAAGATTATTTACTTGGAAGGTTCAAAGCAATTCCATGCATTGGTAGTAGAAATAAACTTACTATTCTAAATCAAAATAATTTTTAATTATGCCTAGAGAAAGAGAGGAATTATTAAGACATGGAGGGTTTACACATAAAGAAAAAATTATAGTTTTAGCTTTTGAAGGTAATGATACTGAGCAAATTTATTTTGAAGATTTTAAAGAAACATTTAAGGATACTGAATTATTTAACAATGATTTAATTTATTTACATTTGTTAAAAAGACCTAAATCAGATACCAATAGCGCTCCAAATCATGTTTTTAAAAAGCTAAAAAACGAAGCGAAGGATGAATATAATTTTAAAGCTAGTGATGAATTATGGATGATTATTGATACTGATAGGTGGAAAAACATTAAAGAAATTATTTCAGAATGTAAAAAACAAGAAAACATGTTTGTTGCAGTCAGTAATCCTAGTTTTGAATTCTGGTTATTACTTCATATTAAAAATATTGGTGAATATAGTGAGGAAGAACTGGAACTTATATTAGCAAACGGTAAAACATCAAAAGGTGGTAGAACTCACGTAGAGAAAAAAATTATTGAAATATTAGGGTCTTATAATAAAAGTAATCCTAAAACAGAACTTTATTTACCTTACATTGAGAAAGCTATAAGTCAAGCTAAACTTCTAAATAATCCTGAAGTAGATTATCCTTTGAAACTAGGTTCATTTGTATACAAAATAATTGAAAGTTTAAGAAAACACTAGGTAAAACAACGGTTTTAAGAAATTTGGGTTTAAGTCTTTAATTTAAAGATTGTTTTGTACTTTTGAATTTCGGTGTTTAATTGAAAGTTTCGGGCTTACTTTTCCCAAACTTCTTAAAGCCTCAAAACGTTAATCTTTTATAAACGCAAAGTTGATTTTTAACCTTAACATTTGAAGTATGCAAAGTGGAATCTGCAATCAGATTTTATTAAGCGAACACTTGAAATGCAAATATTTGCTTTGCATCCTCAAAATAATTATAAGTAATTGATTAATAAGAAATAAACAACTTTGTGAAGTTTATGAGTTGTTTTTTTAATTTGAAGAGATTATTTTATCCCAAATATGCTTAATATCTATTTTTTCAGTTTGTAGAAGGTATTCTTTTTGTATAAAATATGAAGCAGCTTTTCCTTTGTTGGTAAAAGTTTTTGGGTCGTTTTCAAAATTATTTAAAGCTTCTTCTATTTCCTCTACAAATTTTATAATATTTCCTTCTGGAATCGTAGAAGAAAATTCATCTTTGAAATATTCTCTACCTGCTTGTCCTTGATATCCAATTACAAAACAACCACAAGACATTGCTTCTACAGGTGGAAGTCCAAACCCTTCTCGATGATTAAAGCTAAGAAAAATTGCACTTTTTTTTAAAATTTCTGCTACTTCGGATTCTGTATTATTTTCGATAGGTAATATACTCCATGTTTTAAGATTGTTTCTTATTTTTAAAATATTAATAATCTGAATAGAATCTTCACTAAGTTTTCTTGGCATATAAGAAATAATCTTCTGTTTGTTTTCAGAATAAGAAAAAGTGCTTGTATCTACACCAATTTTTAAGCGATGAACTTGGTGTTTTGGAAACGTAAAATTCAAATATTTTTTTGAATCCTCTGAAACAACTATTGTTGCTAAAGAATTTGCATTTTCGTAAGGATTTGTATTAAAATTTTGATAGAAATGTTCAAATGTATAATAGCAATTTTGATTGAATATAACTTTTTTTAATTGTGGTTCTATTTCATTTATTCTTGGACCATAAATTTCTGGAAATACCAAAATGCTATTTTCTTCTAATGAAACGCTTTTTAATTTGAGGTATTTTAAAACTAATTTTCCGAAAAAATCAAAGTTTTTATTTTTGTAAGAGTACTTTATTTTTTTAAAAATATAAGGCGAAATCTCAATAGGAACTTTAGAATTGAACCAAGATTCTTTGTTGTCCTTTTTTAATAGTAAAACCGCATCGAAATTATTTTCATTCAACGTTTGTACCATTTTATAAATTTGTTTCACACCTCCAGTTACAAATTTATTGCTTGGACAAATAAAATATATTTTTTGTTTTTTCATTTTTTTATAAATTGCAAATAGTTTCTATCCAGTTTTTTATGAAATATTTTTCGACAATTTCTTTTGGCAATTCTTTATATTCTGATTCAAAAAAATCTTTTGAAATACTTATATTTTCAATATCTTCTATTACAAAAATATTCTGAGGATCGTAAAAATCATAATTTTTTATTTCTATATTATTTGTTATGAGTTTCTTTTTTAAACCAATTGCTTCAAAAGGTCTAAAAGACAATCCTTTTTGATTTTCATGTGCTATGTCTAATATTGTTTTTGAATCTAAATAATATGTATATGAAGTAGAAAAAGGTATTATTCTATGTATAACTTCAATGTTTGTACATATTTTTTCTTTAATTTTTATAGATGGATATGTAAAAATTTTGCTTTTCGCACTTATGCTATTTTTATTCAAATATTCAAATATTTTTACAAGATCAGTAATTCTTCTATCGTAAGTTCCAAGATAGCATACATTAGTATTTATTTCTACTTCTTTTTCTTGCTTAGCAAAGTAAAAATTATTTATTTTATGAAAATTATATTTTTCACAATCTCCAGAATCAAAACTACAGCAAATATCAAATTTGTCGATAATGTTTTTTTGTTCTTTTATTTTTTCCAAACTGTCCCAAAGTAAAAAAATCGATTTTTTTGATATTAAAATGGCTCTTTCTAATTCCTTTTCCGTTAAAACATCAGGTCTATTCGCTATAAATAAATCAAAATATTGATGTTGATTCAAAATATCTAAAGTTTGACTTTCAAGCCATTTATCCTTTAAATTTTTGCCCAAAAAAATCTTGGAAAAAAAATTTAGTATTTTTTCTCCCCAATTTCTGTAGATGTATTTACCATTTGGAACAACATGGGTAACTTCATAATCACTATATTTTTCAAAACCACGAAACACCACGGTATTAAAATCATAGTAGTTGGGTGCTATAAATAATAATTTCTTTTTTTTCATTTATTCTAAATTAAAAACTGTTTTCACCCAATTATCGAGCGAGTATTTATAATAAATGTCTTCCGGCAATTTTTCATAAGGAGTTGCGAAAAATTCTTCGGTGATGTTTGCTCCCTCATTTTTCAAAATTAAGATATTAATAGAGTGAAAAAAGTCATATTCCAGAATAGTTTCATTATTGGTAATTATTTTTTTTTCTAATGCCATGGCTTCAAATATTCTAAAACTCAATCCGTCTTGATTTTCACGCACCAAATCTAAAAGCACATTTCCTTCGGCATAAAATTCTGGAATTTTTTCGTGCTGCATTCTTTTTTTAGTGAAATTCCAATGCTTTGTATTTCCACCAAAATACTTCTTTTTCCAAGATTTTTTGCCAACAATCATATAATGAAATGTTTTCCCGAAACTTGAAATTTTATCTGCAATTGTTTTTGCAGTTTTCATTCTATCATCAAAAGAAGCCAGATATACCAAATCGTATTTTGGCTTTTGGATAGTCGTTTTTTTAGACAAATAATTGTAGTTGGTAATTAATTTAAAACCATTTTGCTGCACATCGTTTTTATCAAAAGAAAAAATTTCATTAAAAAAATGGAGGAGATGTTGCGATGGACATCTTGCCAAACTATCGTATAAATAAGCGATGTATTTCGGTGTGTATTCTTTTATTTTTTCATGGCATTCATCTTCTATCAACTCCGGATTTATCACCAAAATTTGATCTTGCTTACCTAGTTTTTTTAGTTCAGATATAATAAATTCTTGTCTTTTTTTCTTTTTTAAATTTTTCTTGAAAAGGGTTTTAGATATAGCATTTTGCACTTTTGCAGACAAGTTTTTATGAGAATACGCACCAATATTGATGTGATGCGCTTCTATACCAGATTGAAGCAAAACATCTACAATATGTGCGTCGTAATTCCAAAAATCAAAACTTATTACCGTGATTTTCATTAGAAGTTATTTGATGTAAAGCCCATTGTAATCACTATTTTTGTTTGCTCAATTTACGTTATTAAAGATTTCAGATTGTGAAAATAATCATTTATTTTCAATTAATTTTAGAGTTGCGTGGGTTTTATCTACATATTCTGCTTGAAGTTTGCAAAATTGAAAACCTTCCTTTCCATCTAAAATACCCAATTGAAGAAAATAACTTTTGAAAAATTTAAAAAATGCTTTGCTGTAATGGGCAATCGCACTGTATTTTTTTCCTTTTGCAAAAAGCTCTTCTCCTTTTAGTTTGCCATAAATAAGCATTTTTTGTCGATATGCATTATAGTTTTCTACAGAATAGTGGAGTAGTTTGTTTTTCAAAAAACCTATTTCTCCATTTACTTGCAAAGTTTCATGCACTTTTTTATCTAAAATATAGCTTGCTTTTGATTTCCGAAAAAGACGAAAATTTTTATCGTTTCTTGTACCAGAAAAATGGATTGGCTTTCCCTCAAAAAACATTTTTCTATAGAAATAATACGCATCTTTTGTGGTAGGTTTGTTTATTTCTGCAAGTATTTCTTGCTCCAAGTTTTTGGTAATTCTTTCGTCTCCATCAAGAAAAAGAATCCAATCATTATTCGCATTTTCTAGGGCAAGATTTCTTTGTTTTGTAAAGTCTTCAAATTTATTTTGAATGATTTTTACATTCGAGAAAAACTGGGCAATTTCTATCGTTTTGTCTGTACTGAAGGAATCTACCACGATAATTTCATCACAAAAATGCAAACATTCTAGAACTTCTCTGATGTTTTTTTCTTCGTTAAAAGTGATAATTAAACCCGATATTTTTGGAGAATTGAGATTCATTTTTAGTGATTTAAAAATAATTTATTTCTTAAATTCTAGAATAGTTTTCTCTAAAATTGCAACACATTCCATGATTTGATTTTCAGTAATTACCAATGGTGGAGCCAATCTTATAATGTTTCCGTGGGTTGGTTTTGCGAGAAGACCGTTGTCTCTTAACAATAAACACAAATCCCAAGCTGTTGTAGAATCTTCGGTATCATTAATTAAAATTGCATTCAATAAACCTTTTCCACGTACAGAATTTACTAAATCTGTTTTTGCAATTACTTTGTCTATTTCATTTCTGAAAATTTGACCTAATTTTTCTGCACTTTCCGAAAGGTTCTCATCTTCTACAACATCCAAAGCTGCCATTGCAACTGCACAAGCTATAGGATTTCCTCCAAATGTAGAACCGTGTTGACCAGGTTTTATCACATGCATCACTTCATCATCTGCCAAAACCGCTGAAACAGGATACATTCCGCCAGAAATTGCTTTTCCTAGAATTAAAATATCGGGTTGCACGTTTTCATGATGACAAGCGATTAATTTTCCTGTTCTTGCAATTCCTGTTTGCACTTCATCTGCTATGAAAAGAACATTGTATTCTTTGCAAAGATTTGAAGCTGCTTTCAAATATCCTGCATCTGGAACATAAACTCCGGCTTCACCTTGTATTGGTTCTACCAAAAATGCTGCAATATTTTGAGCATCTTTTTCGAAAATTTCTTTTAAAGCCTCTAAATTATTATAAGGAATTTTTACAAAACCAGGTGTGAAAGGTCCGTAATTATTACTCGCTACTTCATCATTAGAAAAAGAAACGATAGTTGTCGTTCTACCGTGGAAATTGTTTTCGCAAACTAATATTTCTGCTAAGTTTTCAGGAATACCTTTTACTTCGTAACTCCATTTTCTGGCAATTTTGATGGCAGTTTCTACAGCTTCTGCACCAGAATTCATGGGTAGAACTTTATCAAAACCAAAAAGTGTGGTTATTTTTTTCTCATATTCTCCCAATTTATCATTGTAAAAAGCACGAGAAGTTAGAGCCAGTTTTCCAGCTTGATCCGTCAAAGCTTTTAAAATTTTTGGGTGAGAATGCCCTTGATTTACAGCAGAATAAGCCGAAAGAAAATCGAAATATTTTTTACCTTCTACATCCCAAACGTAAACACCTTCACCTTTTTCTAAAACCACCGGAAGTGGATGATAATTGTGAGCACCATGTTCGTTTTCTAAATCTATATAATATTGAGAATCTTTTTGAAGAGGAGTGGACATATAATTTTGCTTTGTTACAAAGTTAAGAAATTTGGGGTTGAAAAAAATCAATCATACCAAAATTCTTTATCTACTTTTATTCCTGCTTTTAAAAGTGCATTTTGCAAATCTATGCCTAATTTTTCATTTTGTTTTTCGATTGATAGAAAGAGAAAGAAAATATCACCAGTTTTTGTATCTGTACTTTCTTTTGTTGCAAATTTTTTAGTTGTTGTAATTACAGAATTTCCTTCACTTTGAAAAAATACATTGATGTCTTTTCCTACGGAAGTTATTGATTTTAGTGGAATTTCTTGTTTTATTATTTCATAACCTTCTTGATAATAATTGGATTTTCTTACTTCAAAAGATAGTGTTTTTTGCTCATTGATGGTAAAAGGTTTTATAATCACGAGTGTATCTCCATTGAAATTTTTTGATTGAAGTTGGTTTTTCACTTCTTTTTTAAGCTCTTTATTAAGAATTTTCAAAAGTTTTTTTTCTTGCCCGAAACTTGAAGTTCCAAACATTATCATTAAAAATAATAGGATTAATTTTTTCATCATTTGTGAAATTTAAATTAAAAATTAATTATGAATTGAATACAAATATACTTATTTGCTTAAGATTATATTAATAATAATATGAAATATCAGCAAATGTATCATCGAATATCAATAAATTGTAGGAATAATTTGATTTACATTGAATTTTTAAATAAAAAAATACTGACATTTTGAATATCAGTATTTTTTTAAATTTAATTGAAAGAAAATTTAGTAATCAAAATTTTTGTCCATCTCGAAATCTTCCATGAATTTCGTGGTGTAATTTCCTTCTATATAAGCTGGATCTTCCATTAATTGACGGTGAAAAGGGATTGTGGTTTTTACACCTTCTACATAAAATTCTTCTAATGCACGTTTCATTTTTGCAATGGCTTCATCTCTAGTTTGAGCTGTAGTTATCAATTTTGCAATCATAGAATCGTAGTTGGAAGGAATTGTGTAACCTGCATAAACGTGAGTGTCTACACGAATGCCGTGTCCTCCTGGAATATTTAATCCAGTGATTTTTCCTGGTGATGGTCGGAAATTATTGAAAGGATCTTCTGCATTTATTCTGCATTCTATAGAATGTAATTTTGGATAATGGTTTTTTCCTGTAATTGCAGTTCCATTTGCTAGCAAAATTTGTTCTTTAACAAGGTCGTAATCAATTACTTGTTCAGTAATTGGGTGTTCTACTTGTATTCTGGTATTCATTTCCATAAAAAAGAAATTTCTATGCTTATCCACCAAAAATTCTACAGTACCTACACCTTCATATTTAATGTATTCTGCTGCTTTTACGGCTGCATCACCCATTTTTTCTCTCAATTCGTCTGTCATGAAAGGAGATGGTGTTTCTTCTGTCAATTTTTGATTTCTTCTTTGTACAGAGCAATCTCTTTCTGATAAATGACAAGCTTTTCCAAATTTATCTCCGGCTACTTGTATTTCAATATGGCGTGGTTCTTCTATGAGTTTTTCCATGTACATTCCACCATTTCCGAAGGCTGCAACTGCTTCTTGGATTGCAGATTCTAAATGTTCTTTTAGATCTTCTTCTTTCCAAACGGCTCTCATACCTTTTCCACCACCACCTGCGGTTGCTTTTATCATTACAGGATAACCAACTTCTTTTGCAGTAATAAGTGCGTGTTCGTAATCTTTCAATAATCCATCTGAACCAGGAACGCAAGGTACTCCAGCTTCTTTCATGGTTAATTTTGCATTGGCTTTATCGCCCATTCTTTCTATCTGTTCCGGAGAAGCACCGATAAATTTGATGTTGTTTTTTGCGCAAATTCCAGAAAAATTCGCATTTTCTGATAGGAATCCGTAACCAGGATGTATTGCATCTGCATTTGTAATTTCTGCAGCTGCTATTATATTTGGAATATTAAGATAAGAATCTTTGCTTGTAGGTGGACCAATGCAAACTGCTTCATCAGCAAATCTTACGTGAAGACTATCTTTGTCTGCGGTGGAATATACAGCTACAGTTTGTATTCCCATTTCTTTGCACGAACGCAAAATTCTCATGGCAATTTCTCCTCTATTAGCTATTAGTATTTTTTTAAACATATTTTTAAATTTGATAATTTGATAATTAGATAGTGTGATAATATAAAAAGATGTGAAGTGATTCTAACATCTAATATCTAAAGTCTAATATCTAAATTTAAGATGGATCTACTAAGAATAATGGTTGATCGTATTCTACTGGAGAAGCATCGTCTACCAATATTTTTACAATTTTACCAGAAATTTCAGATTCTATTTGGTTGAAAAGTTTCATAGCTTCTATTACACAAACTACTTTTCCTAATTCTACTTTGTCTCCTACATTCACAAAAAGATCTTTGTCTGGAGCTGGTCTTCTGTAGAAAGTACCAATCATTGGAGATTTTATAGTGATGAATTTGCTATTGTCTTCTACAGATTCTGTAGATGGAGCTGCTCCATTAGAAACAGGAGCTTGAGAAGGAGCTGCAACTTGTGCAGGAGCTTGCATCATTGGAGCTTGTGCGATGTAGCTTACGTTTTCATTTCCTCCTAGTGGAGTTTTGATCGTAATTTCAAAATCTTTTGTTTTGTATTTTACTTCAGAAACTTCTGCTTTAGAAACAAATTTAATTAGATTTTGGATGTCTTTTATGTCCATAGTTTTATTTTTTATTTTGTAACCAAAGATACTAAAAAAAACAAAAAACCACTCAATTTTTAATAAAATTGAGTGGTTTTGTATGATTTTAGAAGATTTCGGTCTTCTAGATCTCTTCTATAGTTTCTGTATCTTTTTCCATTACTACTTTTCCTCTGTAGTACATTTTTCCTTCATGCCAGTGTGCTCTGTGATATAAGTGCATTTCTCCACTTGTACTATCTTTTGCTATAGTAGGTACTTCTGCTTTGTAGTGAGTTCTTCTTTTATCTCTTCTTGTAGACGACTGTCTTCTTTTAGGATGTGCCATTGCTATTTATTTTAATTTATGTGAGATGAGCTACTACCTCATCATTTATTATTAATCGTTTTCTTTTAATTTTTTTAGAGCATTCCATCTAGGATCTACTTCTATTTCTTCTTGTCCCTCTTCTTCTTGGTTTAAAAAACTTTCGTCTTTTGGACTAAATTTATTTAAAATCTGCAAATCTTCTTCACTCAAATCTGGCGAAACCTTCTTCATTGGTATAGATAACAATACGTCTTCATAAATAAGCTGTGCTACATTGAAAGCATGTGCTTTATTTGAAATTGTAATTACATCTATATTGCTATCATCATATTCTTCTCCAAATTTCACCAAAACTTTTATTTCATTCTCTATAGAATGAGAAAAATCTTGGTTGCTAATATCACAAACTAAATTTACTGTTCCAGAAATAGAAATAAAGAATTCCAAAAAAGTGGAATGCTTATCTATCAATATTTCTGCAACTATTATAGGGTTTGTGAACTCCTGCTCTGAATTGAAAAGTGCAAAAAACTCTTCTTCAATCTCAAACTGGAAGCTATGCTTTCCGTTTTTTAGTCCGGAAAATTCGATGTCGTAATTTCTTAACCTTTCCATAATTGAGTTTGCAAAAATAAGTAATTAATTTGATTTTACAAATATTTTGTATTTATTTTTCAATAAGTGATAAATTTAGCTTATTAAGTTTACTTTTTTTAGAAATAAAATAAATGATAGTCGCTATTACTAAATTCTATTTTGTTTAGGAATCAGTGAACCTTTGGTTTGTGATTAAAAAAAAATTTAGACAGTTAGTTAATATCTTGGTAAATCTTCATCTTTTCCATTATCATCTCTTCTGCTTCTGGTTTGCATTCTATTGCTCATCAAATCGTGATATTCTGTTCTGTTTTTAAAAATTTTAATTGCAGTAAAAATTGCTTCCGTAAAACTTTGTTCATCTGCAATGTCTTTTCCTGCAATATCATAAGCAACTCCATGATCGGGAGAAGTTCGGATATATGGTAATCCTGCAGTATAATTTACACCTTCTGCATAAGCCAAAGTTTTGAAAGGCGCTAAACCTTGATCGTGATACATCGCCAAAACTGCATCGTAATTTTTATATTTTTCTGGCTGAAAATAACTGTCTGCTGGAAATGGTCCGAAAGTCATAATTCCACTTTCGAATAATTCTTGAATTGCAGGTTCTATTATTTCTATTTCTTCTTTTCCTATTGCTCCACCATCTCCAGAATGAGGATTTAGTCCTAAAACGGCAATTTTTGGTTTAGAAATATTAAAATCTTCTATTAATGTTTGATTTAGAAGTTTAATTTGTTTTTTAATTTTTTCTTTGGTAATGCTTTGTGCAACTTCAGAAATTGGAATATGATGCGTAGAAACTGCAACTTTCAAATTATCAGCAACTAGAAGCATAAGTCCACTTTTGCCAAATTTTTCTTCAAGATAACCAGTGTGTCCTGCATGTTTGAAGCCCATTTTCATCATTTCTTCTTTATTGATGGGAGCTGTAACCAAAACATCAATATCGCCATTCATCAAAGCTGTAGTTGCAGCTTCCAAAGAATCTATTGCCATTTGTGTAGATTCTTCTGTGGGAATTCCTAATTCTACATTAGAAGGATCTTTGGTAAGATTCACCATATTTATAACGCCATCTTTCGCATAAGATGCTTCTGTAATGTAATTATAAGTCTGTTGTATTTTGAAAATATTTTTTTGAAAGGAGAATAATTTGCCAGAAGCAAAGATTATTGGCGTGAAAAAATCTGTTGTTGCCTTGTCTTTCAAGGCTTTTATGATGATTTCTGGGGAAATTCCATTGAAGTCTCCTACAGAAATACCTACTTTTATTTTCTCGCTTTTTGCACTCATTTTTTTTATCTTTGATGATTATAAGAAGTTTACAAATTTAACAAAAATATTAGATGTTTACAGGAATTATTGAAGCAGTAGGAATTGTAGAGAAAATAATAGAGAATGGAACCAATAAAAATTTTTGGTTAAGTGCTCCTTTTACCAACGATTTAAAAATAGATCAAAGCTTAGCACATAATGGTTGTTGCCTTACAATAGTAGAAAAAAAAGACCAACAATATCAGGTAAATGCAATAGACGAAACTTTGCAAAAAACCAATGTAGGAAATTGGAAAATAGGAGATGTTATCAATTTAGAAAGATGCATGCAAATGAATGGCAGATTAGATGGTCACATTGTGCAAGGTCATGTAGATGAAATTGGTACAATAATTTCTATAGAAAATAAAGATGGAAGTTATTATGTAACTATAAAACATAGCGAAAAAAGCAATTTTATTACGGTTCCGCAAGGTTCTATTACTGTAAACGGAATCAGTTTGACGGTTGCAAATAGTGGAGATTTTCAATTTTCTATTGCAATTATCCCTTATACTTGGGAATTTACCAACATGAAAACGCTGAAAGTAGGTGATGCCGTAAATCTTGAATTTGACATTATTGGAAAATATGTTGCAAAACTTTTAACAAAACAAAATGCCACACACTAATTATAAAGGATATCAACTAAGAACTAGAGTTTTCTGGGGGTTTTTGGTGGTTTCTTTACTCACCATGTTTGCATCTTCTTTATTGTCTTTTATTATTTTAAAAAACAACGCAATAGAGCAGAGTAGAACAGAAATGCAGAAAGATAATAATGCTTTGATGGCATCTTTAGATTATGCTGTAAGTAGAACGACCATAAAAACAGATGAAATTTCTACGGTTCTGAAAAACAAAATTCTAGAAATTGCAGATGTAAACAAACACGATATTTTAATTTATGATTTAAACGGAAAATTTCTTATCTCCAATAAAGATGCTTCTTTGGTGAAAACGAAATTCATCCCAAAAGATATTTTGAAAAAAGTAATTTCTACAGATAGTAGAGTAGATACGCAAGAATATGATAATCTGATAGATGCTACCAAAACCTCTTCTTATAGTATTTTGAAAAACAATACTTTGGATCCTATTGGAGTGGTTTATCTTCCTTATTATCATGATGATAGCATCTATCTAAGCGTTCTCAATAGGTATTTAAAATACATGATTTTGGTAAATATTGTCATTTTGCTTTTTAGTATTTGGTTGAGCTGGATCATTTCAAATAATCTTACAAAAGCACTTTCCAGATTTTCTGAAATGATAAGCAGAGTTACCCTTTTTGAAAAAGATATGCAACCAATTCGCTATTATCATAATGATGAATTGAGTGCATTAGTAAAATCTTACAACAAAATGATTTTGCAAATTCAAGAACAAAGAGAGCGTTTAAGCTTCATAGAAAAGGAAGAAGCTTGGAGAGAAATGGCAAAACAAGTAGCTCATGAAGTGAAAAATCCATTAACTCCTATGAAATTGACCATCCAAAATTTTGATAGAAAATTTGATGCAAATGATCCAGATATTGCAGAAAAAGTGAAGAAAATGAGCCAAAGTATGGTGAGTCAGATAGATTTGATTAGCAAAGTTGCTACTGCTTTTTCGCAATTTGCACAGCTTCCGAAAAGAAACGATGAGGTTTTAAATCTTAATAATGAACTGCATAATATTCTCAGAATTTTCAATGATGACAAAATTTTTGTGCATGCCAACAAAGAAAATATCATCATCCAAATGGATAGAATATATTTGAGTAGAATAATTACCAATCTTGTGAAAAATGCTTTGCAGGCAATAGACGATGAGAAAAAATTCATCATCAATGTAGATGTTGAGCAAGTGAATAAACGTATCAATATTTTGGTAGAAGATAATGGAATTGGCATAGCAGAAGAAATGAAAAGTAGAATTTTCGAGCCCAATTTCACCTCCAAAAATACTGGAATGGGACTTGGACTTACAATGGTGAGAAAAATGATCGAAGAATACCAAGGCACAATCACTTTCAAATCTGAAGTGGGAATTGGCACTACTTTTTTCATCAGTTTACCTTCCAATGTTTAGAAATTGTTTAAAAAATTTTAATTCGGGCTTTTTTTGTGGTAAAAAAAGAAATCTAGAAATTTACTTTAAATGAAACCATTTCACTTTCAAAAATTTAGTATCAGTCAAAATTCGGAAGTTTTTCGAGTAGGAACAGATGCTGTTTTGCTTGGTTCTTTGGCGAAAATTGAAGGTTTTAAAAACATTTTGGAAGTTGGATGTGGAACCGGAATTATTTCGATGATGCTTGCACAAAGAAATTTGGAAGCCAATATTCTCGCGATTGATATTGATGAAAATGCTGTGAATTTAGCTGCTGAAAATTTTAAAAATTCTATTTTTTCTGATAAATTGAAGGCTGAATTGTCAGATTTTAATCAATTTAATTCTAATATTTTATTTGATTTAATCGTTTGCAATCCACCTTATTTTGAAGCAAATTCTTCTGAAAAAGATGTTTTGGCTCGTCAAAAAGTGGCTTTGAATTTTGATGATTTAATAATAAATGCTTCACTATTTTTAAATAAAAACGGATTGTTTTCAGTAATAATTCCTGCTGAAGATTTTGATGAATTTTTAAAAATTACAACTTCAAATCAATTATATTTGAATAGAAAAATAGAAATATTCGGAATAAAAGGTGGGACTTTGAAACGAGTACTATTAGAATTTAGCAAAGAAAAATTTGTTACAGAAATCCTTGAATTTACAATAGAAAAAAGCCCGAGAAAATATTCTGAGGCTTATTTAGAATTGACGAAAGAGTTTCATTTGTTTGGGAAATAATCTTTACAAATTTTCTAAATCATTTAATTTTTCTTCAAAGCTTTAGTTTGATTTTTGGTACATATCGTATTAATCCACTAATTACAAAATTAGTTGGCGATATTGAACTTTCTCTTAAAGCAGATCCGTCAATACTATTGTAAAATCTTCCAATATTCTCTTCTTTTTCAAAATGAATTCTATTGAATTGATCTCTATTTTCTATATCTAAAAGAAAGTTTTTCGGTTTTTCAATAAATACCGATTGTTGTATATTTTTGAAATGTTTTAACATAACAACACTATCTCTTTTTATTTGAGCATTACAAAATATAGAAAGCGCTATAAGAAAGAAAGATATCGTTGTTTTCATTTTTAGTTTTAATTAAAATATGTAACTAATTCCAATTTTAAATTTTAAAATAGGGCTTCCATTAATACAGAAATGGATTGCTGCGATACGCTCGCAATGATTACTGAAACCAAAATTTTGAAAAAGTAATAAATCAATTGAAACGGGTTTTAACCCGTTTGTAAAATTGTTTTTTTGTTTGGCTTTAGCCAAAACGTATTATTTGTTTTGGTTAAAACCAATTTTGAATTGCATAATAATATCGGGTTAAAACCCGATTCTATTGATGAAATTTGCACTTTTAAATGCAAGATATTTCTGTAATTTTAATGCGCTTTAGCATTCTACAAGAAAAAAATACAACTTTTGTAAGGAGTATAATATTTAATGGTTTGGTTTGCCACTCCACCTTTGGAGGATTTCAACGACAGAAAATAGTTTTAATTGGCTTTAAATTCCTACTCAAAAAGCTCACTCGTTTCCAAAACGGTTACTTTCCCGTCTTCACAACGTATCGCTTCTCCAGGAAAATTTTGTATCATGTGGTAATCATGCGTTGCCATTACAACGGCAGCATTGTTTTCTAAAGCAACTCTTTTCAAAACGCTCATAATTTCGTTAGAAGTTTCTGGATCCAAATTTCCTGTTGGCTCATCTGCCAAAATCAATTGTGGATGATTGAGAAGTGCTCTTGCAATTGCAATACGCTGCTGTTCTCCGCCAGAAAGTTCGTGTGGCATTTTTGTTTTTTTTGTTTTCATGCCCACACTTTCGAGAACTTCGTTTATTCTGTCTGCAATTTTTATTTTATCCGACCAACCTGTAGCTTCCAGTACGAAAATTAAATTTTTCTCTACAGTTCTATCGCTCAAAAGTTGAAAATCTTGAAAAACAATTCCTAGTTTTCTTCTCAAATTTGGAATGTCTGAAGTTTTCAGTTTAGCCAAATCAAAACCTGCAATTTCAGCTTGTCCACCAGCTAATGGAATGTGACCATACATGGTTTTTAGCAGCGAACTTTTACCTGATCCGGTTTTTCCGATGAGGTAGCAAAATTTGCCTTTTTTGATGTGCAAATCTACATTGGTAAGCACAGTAAAGTTTTTCTGAGCAATAGTAGCATTGCTCAGGTTTATTATTTGATCTCCAGAATTATAGCGATGTGGCATTTTGTAGTGTATTTGTTAAGATTTTCAAATGTAGCTAAAACTTTAAATTTTACCTAAATTTTAGTAAAATTTAACAACAAAAAATGCTTGAAAATTTCTTTTCAAGCAATATAGTATAACTTCCAGAGAAGTATTATCTCTTAGTACGTAATGAACTTACGGAAAGACTTTTTCTACCTTTTGCTCTTCTAGCAGCCAATATTCTTCTACCGTTTGGTGTTGACATTCTTAATCTGAAACCGTGTTTGTTTCTTCTTTTTCTTTCTGATGGTTGAAATGTTCTTTTGCTCATTACTATATTTTTTGGACGTAATTATCTCTTTATTTTAAGATTGCAAAGATAAGATAATTTTTAAATGTTGCAAATGTTTTTTGAAGTAAAAAGTAAAAAGTTTGAAGTAAAAAGTTTGAGTCCTTTTAATACTTTTAAACTTTTTGCTTACCTTTAAATTTATATTTAAAAAAAACATTTTAGGATATGCTTATAAATTGGCGAAATTACTTTAGTTTTCTATTAATATTAATTATTAGTAGTGATTTTTCGGCACAAAATATTTTGAGCAAATTTAAAGATAAAATTGATCTTAATATTCTATCAGAAGTTGTGAAAATTTCTGATCACAATATATTCGTTAAAAATGTGGATATTTCCAATGTGAAAAATGAAGACGGTTTATATTATTATTTTAATTCAGAAAGTGGAAAAAAAATTTTCGCAAAAGGGTTTCAAGTTGCATATCCTTTTGTGGGAAAAGCAGCTTTAGTAAAAGATAATAAAAGTTGGGGAATTATTGATAAATCTGGAAATTATATTTATCAAACTGATAATTCAGTAAAGGTAAAACTTTCATCCTTTGAAAAATATGTAGTTTTCGGTGATGGATATAGTCAAATTTATAGTTTACGAGATGGAGAAAAAAAATCTGGGTTTATAAATTGTGCTGAACCTATGACTCCAGATTATTCTGTAATTCAAAATGCAGACAAAAAATTTGAATTGATAACTAATGAAAGTCGAAAGCCAATTTTTAAAATAAAATTTGATTCGATTATAAAACAAAATTTCCTTATGTATGAAGGGAACGATAATTTAATTATTTTAAAAAAGAATAATAAATATGGACTATCTCTTGCAAGTGGGTTAGAAGTTCGTAAAATTAAATATGAAAAAATTAAATTTATAGAGAAATATATTGCAATATTAGAAGATAAGAATTGGAGTTATTATCTGTATGAAAATAATAAATTAAATTTCATCTTTAAATCAAAATATGAATGCGTACAACCACTTTATGAAGAAAATGCTATTGGTTATTTTAAAATAAATGGGAAATATAATATTTTGAAAACTGATGGAACTATTCTTCCCGAAGATTTTGATTATATTGATTTTCAAGGGAGTTACGGGATAATTAAAAATTCAATTTATATCTTTAAACCGAACAGCGAATATTATAAATATTTTGATAATGATTAAAAATGAAGTTAAAGTTATTATTTCTCCTAATATTTCTTATTCTTTATAATTGTAAAAAATCTGTAAAATCACCTGCTGAATATACACAAATTTCAGAAAAAATCACTTGTACAAATTCCAATTGCGAAGGTTTCTACGAAGGTCCAGAATTTATTAATAATGAAGATGTTGCCCACCAATTTTCCAACAAAATGGCTGCAAGAGTGGGCGAAAAATTGAAAGAATTATATCATTCTAAAAATTACAGCAAAGTAGATTTTGAAAATATAGAAATGTCTACAATCGGTATGAATTCTGGAAGGGTAAAATACAAATTAGTAATTCCATTCGTAAAAGTTGCTAATATATGCGATGCTTTTACTTCTTTTGATCATGTTGGTGGTTGGAATCATAAACCTGCATTAGAAAATCGGAAAATTCAATTGCAAAATGTTTTACAAAAGGGTGATTTTTTAAATATCAGTTCATTGAAAACTACTCCAGAAGGTTTGCAAGAATATTGGATACAATGGCGAAATAAAGATTTACAAAGCGGTTGTAATTAAATCAATTATCACCCATCACTCATCAATAATCTTCTAATGCATCATATCCCCTATATCAATTTTCTTCTTGCTTTTTCGTTCTTTCACAAATAAAATAAATGGAATACATGCTAAAAATACAATTCCTAAATAAAGAAAAACATCCATGTATGAAAGTACAGCAGCTTGTTTTGCAATGGTGAATTTCATTGTTTGATAGGCAGATTTTAGTGCAATATCTGGAGACATTCCTTTTGCAATATAGGCATTCGTAATTCCTTGTAATCTTTGCTGAACCATCAAACTATTTGCATCTAATTTTGAAGCTAAATCTGCACCATAAGTAGCGTTTTTATTTGCCAGAAAAGTAGTGATGGCGGCAATTCCGAAAGATCCACCTAGTTGTCTCATCATTCCAGAAAATGCTGCGCCTTGTCCTATTTCTTGTCCTTTCAAAGTGCTTAATGCTAATGAAGTAATTGGGATAAACAACATTCCTAATCCCATTCCACGAACGATTAACATCCAAAAAAATGAATCTTTTCCTGTATCTGGTGTTAAAATATTGTAGCCCCAAAAACTATAAATGAAAAATAATAATAATCCACCTGCAACTAAATATTGCTGTTTTACACCTGCGGTTAATAATCGCCCAATAATCGGCATCATTACAGCTGTAGTTAAAGCTGCAGGAATCATTAATGCACCAGATTCTAAAGCTGTCCAACCCAAAATTGTTTGTGTATATAGCGGAACGATAAAAGTAGAGCCATACAATCCAAAACCTAAAACGAAAGACATTACAGTACCAATTCGCAGGTTAGAATTTTTCAGAACTCGCAATTCTACAATAGGAAATCGGAATGTAAGCTCTCTCCAAAGAAATAAAACAAAGCCTATAACTGCTGTAGAAGTAAATAAAATGATGATATTGCTATCAAACCAATCGTCTTCTTGACCTTTTTCCAGTATATATTGCAGAGAACCAACAGTTATTGCTAAAAGTGCAATTCCTACCCAATCTACATCTATCGCTTTTCTTTTTTCGGCAAATTTTGGACTTTGCACAAATTGTATCGTCATTAAAGTTGCAATAATCCCAATAGGAATATTAATATAAAATATAAATGGCCAACTAAAATTATCAACAATATAACCTCCTAAAGGTGGACCTAAAGTAGGACCGATAATTACACCTAAACCATAAATTGCTTGTGCCATGCTGCGTTTTGCAATAGGATAAGACTCTGTAATAATAGTTTGCGATGTTACCAAAAGTGCACCACCACCAATTCCTTGCAGAAATCTGAAGCCAACAAGCTCCCAAATATTAGTTGCATTACCACACAAAAATGAAAAAATTGTAAAAATAATAATCGATGCTGCGAAATAATTTCTTCGCCCAAATTGCTGCGAAAGCCAACTCGTCATAGGAACTATAATTACGTTCCCAATTGCATACGCTGTTATTACCCAACCAACTTCGGATAAAGTAGAGCCAAGATTTCCTTTCATTTCTGGCAACGCAACATTCACAATTGTAGTATCTACAATCTCCAATAAAGCACACAAAATTGCGGTAATCGTTATTATTACTCGTCTTGCACCATATTCTACTAAAGAATTTTCTTGCATTTTTTTAGATTAAAAGATTCAAAAATTAAAAGATTCAAAGATTAAATAATTAAATAATTAATAAAGAATATTCATCAATTATCAACAATCAATCATCATTTATTCCAAAGAAACCGTCACTTTCACATTCATTCCGGCACGAAGTTTTTCGGATATTTTTTTGTCTAAATTTTTAAAATCTATTTTCACAGGCAATCTTTGTACTACTTTCACAAAGTTTCCACTTGCATTATCTGGTGGCAAAATAGAAAATGTAGAACCTGTTGCTGGTGAAAAAGAACTTACCACACCTTCAAATTTTTGTTTCGGGAAAGCATCAATTTCTACCTCTACTTTTTGACCTTCTACCATTTTAGAAAGTTGTGTTTCTTTGAAATTAGCAACTATCCATTTGTCATTATTTAAAACCAAACTAAAAAGTTGAGCTCCTGCTTGCAAAAACTGACCTTTCTGAATCGCTACTTTTGAAACAAAACCATCTTCTGAAGCTGTAATTACGGTATAAGATAAATTTAATTTTGCATTTTCTACATCCACTTCACGCTGTTTTGCCATAGAAGAAGCCACACCAATTTGCTCAAAACTTGCAGCGGTTTGAGAATTGACAACACCTTGTTGCTGAGAAATTTGATTTCTTTGAGCCACCAAAACTTGCAATTGTCTGTCTGCAGATTGTTTCGCGGCTAAAACTGCATCATATTGAGATTGTGTAATACTATGATCTTGCACCAAATTTGAATATCTTTTTAAATCTTGCGAGGTTTTCCAAACATTCACTTTTGCAGCTTCTATTTGAGAATTTGCAGTAACCACAGCAGCTTTAGATGTATTTATATTAGAACCTGCAGCTATAGAAGAAGCTTTTGCACTTGTAATGTTACTTTCTGCAGTTCCTAATGCAGCTTTTGCTTGTTCTACCATTAATTTTTGATCTTTATTATCCAAAATAATTAAGGTGTCGCCTTTCTTTACATATTGATTGTCTTTCACCCTAATTTCTGATACATAACCAGATATTTTAGAAATTACAGGACTTAGATTAGCAGCAATTTGCGCATCATCTGTATCTTCGTGACTTTGGATGAAATTATATATTCTGTATCCGAAGAATCCTCCTACTAAAACTAAAACCGATAATATTATAGGAAATACTAAACTTTTTTTCTTTTTCGGTTTTTGGATTATTTCTTCTTGTTCGTTATTATTTTCCATTATTTTTTTACGTATTAAATGTTTTTCTTAATTAATTTTTAATTGAAATTCCGCTGCTTTGCAATAATTTTCTATAAGCCAAAGATGCATCTGCTTTAGAATTAAGTGTATTTATTTCAGTTGTAATTTTTGCTGCATCAGCTTCCAAAAGTTCTGTAATTGTTGCAAGACCATTATCAAATTTTCTCTTCACAATAGAATAATTTTCTGTGGCTTGTGCAGATATTTTCTCATAAATCAAAGTTTTATCTTTGGCAAAAATTACATTTTGGTAAGCCTTGTTTATTTCTAATTTTATCTGTTCAAAAAGCAGTTCATTATTTGCAGAAAGTTCATTTTCGATGGCTTCAGATTTCATTAATGAAGAGTTTTTCTTCCAAAGATTTCCTATGTTATAATTAATGCCAACTCCTATGTTTACAGCATTATAAACGGATAAAATTTTTGGAACATCTGCTGCAATATAACCTCCGGATAAAGCAATAGTTGGCAAGTTTTCCGCTTTTGCAGATTTAGTTCCCAATTCTGCAGCTTTTATTTGCATTGCTACAGCTTGTATATCTTTCCTGTTTTCTAGTGCTGTATTCCAATAATATTCATAGAAATTTACTTCATTTTCTTGATCAATGTAATTCTCGTCGATTTCTAAAATAGTATTTTCATCTAAACCTAAAAGCAAATTCATATTAAAATTTGCGATGGCGTAATTATTTTTTGCTTCCAAAATCTGCAATTCTATATTAGAAGTTTGTATGTTAGCTTTCAATCTGTCATTTCTAGCGAGAAGTCCATTTTTTTCTAATTTTAAAAAAGTTTCGTCTCTTTTTTCGGAAACAGAAAGATTTTCTTCTAAAATTTTAATGCCTTGTTTTGCTTTAAATAGATTGTTGTAGGCTTCAGAAACATTGTAGGAAATTGCCAATCTGTTGTTTTCAGATTTTAATTTGGTAGCTTCTACAAGATATTTTGCAGATTCTATTCCGTATTTTATTTTTCCACCAGCATAAAGTGGAAGAGATAAATTTGCCTGACCCAGCAAAACTGAATTTGGTGTAGGCGAATTATTTCCAGATGATGAATTCAAAAATTTCAAATCTGCTTTTGCATTTCCTAATCTTAAATAGGAAGCAGAAAGTTTGAAATCTGGTAATTGTCGGTTTTTTGCATCTAATAAATCTACAGTTGCTTGTGAAATTTTGGCGGCATCTATTTTTAAATATTTGCTATTTTTAATTCCCATTTCTACAGCTTCATCTATGGTTATTTTTTTATTTTCTTGTGCAAGAAGCAGAGAAAAATTTAAGATTAAACTTAATAGGAAGCTGAGTTTTTTAATGTTCTTCATAACCCAAAATATGTTTTAAAATTTCTTTTATATGTGAATTTAATTCTTGAAAATATTGCTGATCATAGTTGGGATTTCCTCCTTCAATGTTGAAATATTCCTTGTACATCGGCAAACCATTCATTGCGTAGAACATAGTTCCAGAAAGTGTAGCATGCATCAAAGCTATGTTTGGTTCTTTTTTGAATAATTTTTTTTCAAATCCTGCATCTGCCAACTTTTTGTACATGTCTAGAAATCCTTTTTTAGAATTTTTTAGATATTGTATGATTTGCTCATTTTTATTCGTCAATTGTTCAGTTTGTAAAATAGTGTAGAATACTTTGTAGGTGCGAACTCTTTCTGTGTATCTGTTTATTATTAATGAGATTTTTTGCCATTCATTCAAGTCAGCTTTTGCCATTATTTCTTTGATGTACGTCTGACTTTCTGCCATTCTTAATTCAAAAAGGCTTTCCAATAATTTTTCTTTAGAACCGAAATAATAGGAAATCATAGAAATGTTTACATTGGCTTCTTTAGATATTTCTCTGGTAGAAGTCTTATCAAAGCCTTGTTCTGCAAACAATTTTTCAGCAGCAAATAAAATATTCTCTTCTTTAGAAATCATATTTTTTGTTTTTTGAGACCGCAAATGTACAACAACATTTATTAAATCAAACGATTGATTGGTTTTTATTTTAGAAGTTTTATTTTGTTCAAATTCTTATTTCTATTTTGCTTTGGTATCTTTGCAAACTCAAAATAATATCCCAATGTTTACAGATAAAGAAATTTCAGAAATAAAAAACTTACTTACTCCAGATAAAAATATTGTCATTATTTCTCATCAAAATCCAGATGGAGATGCGATAGGAAGCAGTTTAGGATTACAGCATTTTTTAAAAAATAAAGGATTAGAATCTACGATTTTAGTTCCAAACGATTTTCCAAAATTTCTGAAATGGATGCCTGAAGCAAAAAAAATAACCATTGCAGAATATAAAAGAAAAAAAGCTGGAGAAGCCATCTACAATGCAAATGTGATCTTTTGTTTAGATTTTAATAGCAGTGCAAGAATCGGGATTTTAGGAGATTGGCTTGATAAATCTTGGGCTACAAAAATTTTGATCGACCACCATCAACAACCAGATGATTTTAATTATATGTATTCTGATGTAACTGTTCCCGCAACTTGCCAGATGATTTATCATTTTATAGAAGCTCTCGGAGAAGAAAATTTTGTAGATGAAAACGTTGCGTCTTGTCTTTATACAGGAATAATGACGGATACTGGTGGTTTCCGTTTTCGTTCTACAAGTGCAACTACGCATAGAATTACGGCAAATTTAATAGAAAAAGGTGCAGATCCTGCCGCAATTTCTAGCAATACTTTAGATACCAATTCTGTTTCTCGTTTGCATTTGCTTTCTTTAGTTTTGGGTAGAATAGAAGTTGTTAAAGACGGAAAAGCAGCTATTTTATATCTAAAAAGATCAGAATTACAAGAATTTGGCTACCAAAAAGGTGATACAGAAGGATTTGTGAATTATGGTTTAAGCATTGCTGGAGTTCAAGCTTCAGTTTTATTTATCGAAGATTTGTATCATGATTTTATCAAAATTTCTTTCCGTAGCAAAGATGAGGTTGATGTAAATCAATTTGCAAGAAAACATTTCAACGGAGGTGGTCACATCAATGCTGCAGGTGGAAGGTATGACAAAACTTTAGAAGAAACCATCGCAGATTTTAAAAATTTAATTGAGGAAGAGGAGTTTTAAAGGTCAGAAGTTAGGAGTTTGAAGTCGGAAGTCTAAAAACTGCTAAATAAGATTCCTTAAAATTCAAAAATCAAGATTCAACAATAATAGCCATTAGCCAAATGCTATTCGCAAAAAGCAAAATAAATGCAAAAAGTCATCAATTTATTCGATTTTAAACAAAAAGTAGATTACAAAACCGAAATTTTATCCGGATTAACCGTTGCTTTAGCATTAATTCCTGAAGCTGTTGCTTTTGCATTTATTGCAGGATTATCTCCTTTAACAGGACTTTACGCAGCTTTTGTGATGGGATTGGTTACATCCGTTTTTGGTGGAAGACCAGGTATGATTTCTGGTGCAACTGGAGCTGTTGCAGTGGTAATCGTTGCTTTAGCAAAAGATTTTGGACCAGAATATATTTTCGCAACCGTAGTTTTAGCCGGAATTATTCAAATGGCTGCAGGATTTTTAAAATTGGGGAAACTCATAAGATTAGTTCCGCAATCCGTGATTTATGGTTTTGTGAATGGTCTTGCAATCATTATTTTCATGTCGCAATTGGCAACTTTCAAAAGTGTAGACGGAAACTGGCTTTCAGGAAATATGCTGTATATTTTGCTTGGTTTAGTGCTTCTTACGATGTTGATTATTTGGGGAATGCCGAAATTCACAAAAGCAATTCCAGCTTCGCTTACTTCTATTTTAGTAGTTTTCGGATTGGTTTATTTTTTAAATATCGATACCAAAACTGTTGGAGATTTAGCTTCCATAAAAGGAGGTTTTCCTCCGTTTCATATTCCAAATGTGCCGATAAATTTTGAAATGCTACAAATTATTTTTCCTTATGCAGCCATTGTTGCAGGAGTTGGTTTGATAGAAAGTTTGCTAACGCTGAATATTGTAGATGAACTGACAGAAACGCACGGAAGTAGTAATAAAGAAGCTGTTGCGCAAGGTGCAGCCAACATCGTTTCAGGATTTTTCTCAGGAATGGGAGGTTGCGCAATGATTGGGCAAAGTTTAATTAATATTTCCAACGGAGCAAGAGCCAGACTTTCTGGTATTGTAGCATCAGTTATGTTGCTGGTTTTCATTATGTTTGGTAGCAGTTTGATAGAGCAAGTTCCTATTTCAGCATTAACGGGATTGATGATCATGGTTGCAATTGGTACTTTTGAATGGGCAAGTTTGAAAACCTTCAAAAAAATGCCAAGTTCTGATATTTTTGTAATGATAGTCGTTACTTTGGTTACGGTTTTTCTGCATAATTTGGCATTAGCAGTTTTGATAGGAGTTATTATCGCAGCCTTGGTTTTCGCTTGGGATAATGCAAAAAGAATTCGTGCAAGAAAATCTATTGATGAAAACGGTGTGAAACATTACGATATTTTCGGACCCTTATTTTTCGGATCTACGAAAGCTTTTTCGGAGAAATTTGATGTTTTGAATGATCCAGATGAAGTGATAATTGATTTCAAAGAAAGTCGAGTTTCGGATATGTCTGCAATAGAAGCATTAAATAAATTGACAGAACGCTACAAAAAAGCCAATAAAATAGTTCATTTAAAACATTTAAGCCCAGATTGCATCCGACTTTTGAAAAACGCAGACGATTTGATAGAGGTAAATATTCTGGAAGACCCGAGTTATTCTGTGATGTTGAAGGATTAGGTTAATTTGAGAATTTGGGAATATGCTAATTTGATAATTTGATAATGAGATAAATAGAAAACTTTTTGATATTATAAAAAACAGTTATATGATAAACAAATTCTTCTTTTTTTTACTAATGCTTTCTGCATTTGCTTGTGAAAAAAATGAGGATAAATCTTTCAATGAAGTGTCCGTAATCAATTTTGATAAAGATTCACTTATTTATCAGATTGATCCCAATAATCGCAACAGCTACTTTTCATTAAAATCTTCATGGAGACTTCTGATT
>CAXYUO010000007.1:0-27635 GCA_964292185.1 uncultured Frigoriflavimonas sp. | reverse complement strand
GAAACTACCAATCTTTTGTGATGGCAGATATTCCAGGAATTATCGAAGGAGCATCGCAAGGAAAAGGTTTGGGACATCGTTTTTTACGTCATATCGAGAGAAATTCTATTCTTTTATTTATGATTCCTGCAGATTCTGAAAATCATTTTGAAGAATTTAAAATTTTGGAAAGAGAATTAAATGCTTACAATCCAGAAATGATGGATAAAGATTACATCATCAGTATTTCTAAAGCAGATTTGCTTGATGACGAATTGAAAAAACTAATTTCCGTAGAATTTCCAGAAAATAGAAAACCAATATTCTTTTCCGGAGTTTCCCAAGAAGGATTGATGGCATTGAAAGATGTTATTTGGGAGAAATTGCATGGTTAGGAATTTTCTGAAAAAAAATTATATAAACTATTATGAAATTGCTCACATCCCAAAAAAATTTAATTTTTGAATTAATTCAAGAGAATGATTATTTTAGTCATAATCAATTTGAACTAATTGAAAGTGAAACGATGGGGGAACACCATACTCGTATCCAATTTAAATCAAATCAAAGTTATTATTTTAAGTTTCTCGGTTCCGAATATGTAAATGCATTTTATGCCAATTACTCTCCAGGACATTTTCAGATTTTAGATTATACTTCTCACATTCCATGGAGGGAAATTATAGAAAATTTTGAACAATGGTTATCTAATTTACGCCGTGAAATTGCAGCTCCAAATCTTTGGGATAAATTCAAAGAAAATATTTCAGAAATAAAATATTTTAACGATTTTGACAATCAAAATTTCTCATATTCTGAATATTCAACTATTATTCAAAAAATAGACATATTAAAAAATAGCCTTTCCTCTGTTCCTCTGATATTGGATCAGCAAAAAGAAATATTTAAAAAACTAGATCATTTGTGCGATAAAGCAAAAGATTTAGGAAAATCGGATTGGATAAATTTATTTGTAGGAACAATAATCAGTGTTATCATACAATTAAATGTCACAAACGAAAATGCAAATGCAATTTGGAACTTAATAAAAAATGTTTTTAATAATTACTTTCTACCCAATTAAAAAGAATTCTAAAATTATTTCCAAATAAAAACCTATCTTTGTAAAATATTTCGCGGCATTCTACAGCCAATTGGTAATCTTATTACCTAAAACCAATCTGAATAATTCATAAAACAGATTTGCTAAAAATGAAGAAGTAAAATACTTCATCCGCAACCACAAATTTAAAACATAAACATTTGTTATTTACAGACTTACAATTAGTTGAGCCCATTTTAAAGGCGCTCAAAAAAGAAGGGTATGAAAAACCAACCCCAATTCAAGAAAAAGCAATCCCATCCATTTTACAAGGAAAAGATTTATTAGGAACCGCACAAACAGGAACCGGAAAAACAGCAGCTTTTGCAATCCCGATGTTGCAAAATCTTTCTAAAAACAACAACAATCATCGCCACATAAAAGCATTAATTCTTACACCAACAAGAGAATTAGCCATACAAATTGAAGAAAGCTTCCGAGCATATGGCGCAAATTTACCATTGAGAACGAAAGTAATTTTCGGTGGTGTAAAGCAAGGTTCGCAAGAACAAGCGATAAAAAGAGGGGTAGATATTTTGGTGGCAACTCCAGGAAGATTATTAGATTTTATTTCTCAAGGAATTGTGAAATTGAATCAGTTAGAAATTTTTGTTCTTGATGAAGCAGATAGAATGCTGGATATGGGATTTGTTCACGATGTGAAACGCATCATCAAATATTTGCCAGCAAAAAGACAAACTTTATTTTTCTCGGCTACATTTCCTACGGAAATTGAGAGTTTGAGTAATTCTATTTTGAATAATCCTGTAAAAGTGGAAGTAGCACCCGTTTCTTCTACTGCAGATACCATTAATCAAAAAGTATATTACGTAACAAAAGACAATAAAATAGATTTGCTTACCCACGTTTTGTCAGAAGATATTTCGGAGTCTGTATTGGTTTTTGCGAGAACGAAACACGGTTCTGATAAAATCGTGAGAAAACTGAAAAGCAATAATATCTCTGCAGAAGCAATTCACGGAAATAAATCTCAAAATGCGCGTCAAAATGCTTTGGCAAATTTCAAATCTGGACGTACCAGAATTTTGGTAGCCACAGATATTGCAGCAAGAGGAATTGATATTGATGAACTGAAACACGTGATCAACTATGAACTTTCCGACGTTTCTGAAACTTATGTTCATAGAATTGGAAGAACGGGAAGAGCTGGAGCATCTGGATCTTCTATTTCTTTTGTAGATGAATTGGATCTTACCAACTTGAAAAACACCGAGAAATTAATCGGTAAAAAAATTCCTGTGGTGAAGGATCATCCTTATCATCCAGAAAATTTGGTAGCACAAAAAAGAGAAGTCAACAAACCATTTATGCAGCGACCAAGAACTGGAGCAGGCGGAATGGGAAAACCTAAAAACAAAGGTTTTAATAGACATAATTAATTCTTAAATTAGAATTAAATGTATAGAAAACTGCAATTTTTGATTGCAGTTTTTTTTTGCAGCAGAATTGCGATAAGATTAGATGCATTTATTTTGTGAAAAGATTTTTAATCATAGTTTATTTATTATATTTGAATTTAAATAAAGTTTGATGTTTGTCATACATATCTCTACTAAATTGGGTGGATATGTATAAGTTTATCATACATATAAACAAGTTAGCTGCAACCCTATTTGAAAATTCTGCATCAAATGAATAATTGTAAAACAATAAAAATTTTGTACTTAATTGCTTTCAATTTTGTTTTGTTCTATTGCATTCCAACAAATATTAATGTTTTTAAAATGAATCTTCTTTTATCATTATCGTGTTTAAATTTTGCAATTATTACTTCCAACAAACTAAAAATATTTGAAAGAAAACATATTTGGTATATAATTTCAGAATGGATTCTAGGATTTTTGATAATATCGTACTTTTCAAAATTCTTTTATTTAAGGATTTCAGAAGATCAATTTATATATTGGTTGTCAATATTTTGTGCCTTTTTGTTAGGTGGCTTTTTATCAATATTAAATTATAACAAAACATTTAACAGCAAAACTGACTTAAAAAAAATTCAATCTATTTAAGTCTACTTTTTTTCTTGTATCCTTTGATTGATTTTTCTTATTACAATTATGCGTACGACAAAATGTTATATAAATTTTCCGATTTTGCTACATTTATACCACATATATTAGTGGTCTTGACTTGGCAAATTTTTATATCATTAAATCTAAAAAAGGGCTGCAGCTAACACGGTATATAATAAATAGCGGATACAGTGCTAAATCGAAGTTTTTCGCTATTTTTGAAATTCAGTTATTAACGGAAAGTTCTCGCATTTTAAGCCGCTACTTTTCATATGCCCAACCGTTGTACGCCATTTTATACAAACAAACTGAACGAATTGAACATACAAATTGACATTAAGGAAATAATAACTTTAGATAATTTTGAATTAGGATGGAGGTTTGATAATGTTCATAATTCTGTTATTTCTGAAAATGACAAAAAAGGAATAATTGCATTGTCAGAAAATGAATCTAAAAGAATAAATAAAATTATTGACTACTTCGAAATTGAATCAAATAGAATTGAAAAATATAAAGAAACTGATTGGTTTTCTGCAAATTCAGAAAATGAAAATAAAATTGAAAGATTTAGAAGTGAAGTTGAAACTCAATTATCGAACTTTAATGAAGATTTAATAATTTCTTGGGAAAGAAAATTAACAATAAAAACAACTAAAGAAATTTTCTTAAAATATTGGACGGATTTTTTGTATCCAAGCTCGGATGACGTTACAATAATATCTGAAAAAACTAATTGGATTTTATTTTATAGACATTTTGAAGTTGCAAACATTTGGATTAAAACTGAATTTGAAAAACAAAATGAATAACAATTTACATTATAAACAAAATCTTTATGAAATTGTAGAATTATGGAGTTCAGCTGAAAAACAACTTGAATTTCAAAAAAATGTTCCAATCGCAAATGTTTCTCACGAATTATTTAATGATTGGGATTTATATTTTGCAGATGGTTTTGAACTTGTTGAATTTTTAACTTTAAAAGAAATTAAACTTTTCAATGAATTTAATGAAACTATAAACAAAATATCAGATTTGACGCCACAAATTCTACCAAGTATTTCAGAATTTATAAAAAGTGAAGAATGGAAAATAGTAAATAAAAAAGCCATAGAAATATTGGAGAAATTAAAATAATAAAAAAAAACGTCGAACTATAACTAAGCTTTCGTTTTGTCTGCAAGACAAGAAATGAAAACCCGTTGAACGGAACCTTCGGTGGCTTTTTCCACGTGTCTTTGGCAGCTTATGGGCTTATCGTTTTTAGAATTTAGATACACAAAGCAGTTTTTTAGTAGAACTGCTTTTTTTTGGGAACTGATGTGAGATTTTTTGAAGCTAGTACAGGTTTTTTCTTAGTTTTTAAACATAAAATCCCTTACCCACAAATTTATTTCAACAGCGGTTTCAAAAAATGGCGAAAAATGTAATCTTAGTGGAAAATATGCGGTTCCGAAGTTCGCCACTTCTGCAAGCCTCGCAATGACAGTACAAAAAAACTGCAAGAAATAAATCTTGCAGTTTTTTTGCGTGAAAAGCGTTGTTAGAGCTTGAAGCTCTAACAACGCTCAACATAAGCTAATATCCGAAAATCTCTTCCAAAGTTAAGACTTTCACTTCTCCCAATTTTTTCATTTGCTCCATCGTTACATTTTTGTCCGATGCTACAATGGCATAAGTGTAAGGCTGCCCTTTGAAATATTGATTGTGAAATTTATTCAAATCGTCCATTTTTACATTCTCAACTTGTGCATACATCTTTTTACGATAATCTTCATTTAAACCCAATTCTTTTGCATTTAGATAGTTGTAAATAATCGCATCTTGTGTAATTCTTTCGGTTTGAATATCCTTTTTTACTTGATTTTTCGCTAGAGAAAGATTGCCTTCTAAATTAGGAAGCGTTGTAAGAAGTTCATTCATCGCTGTAGTTGCTTCGTTGAATTTATCTGCCTGACTTCCTACATAATTCAAAATGTAATACTCTTCATTTTTCTTCTGTGGACTTACATAATATCCGTAAGTGCTGTAAGCCAAAGCTTTACTTTCCCGAATGGTTTGGAAAACAATGGAACCCATTCCACCACCAAAATAATTGTTGTAAACATTGATTAATGTTGTTTTATCCGGAGAATAAGTATCTGTATTTCTTATCCATCGCGTTTCTGCTTGCACCATATCGTAATTGGCAAAAAGAACCTGACTTTTCGAAGATTTCTCTTGTTTAAATTCTTTTTTATTGGCTTCTGCTACAAAATTTGCTGGAACTTTGTGCAGCGTTTTTAATGCAGAAACTACATTATTCAACGGAAGTGGACCGTAATAAATAACGGTTTGTTCGTAGTTATTCAAATTTTTCAAACGATCTACCAATTCTTTAGAAGTAGTTGCATTCATATCTTTTTCGGACAAAGTATAATTAAATTTATTGTCTTTTCCATAGATTGCATAGCTCGTTAAACCTTGCATTATTGCACCTTTATTGGCTTTTCTATCTTTCCTACTTTTTTCAATTCTGGCTTTCAAACTTGCCAATGCTGCATCATCTGCTTTCACATTATTGATGATGGTTTCATACAATTTCACCGCATTTTCAAAATTATCTTGCAAACCTTCTATAGAAACGGTAGTATATTCTTCTCCACTTGAAATATTGAAACTACAAGCAATTTTATAAAATTCTTTAGAAATTTGCTCTGCAGACATTTTATCTGTTCCCAAAAACTGGATGTAACCTGCTGCTAAAGATTGTTTAAGATCATTCAAAGTCCCTATTTTGTATCTGTATTTCAATCTGAAAATAGAATTGTCTTTATTCGGAACGTACAAAACTTCTGCTGCTCCTAATTTAGATTTCTGCAAATCTTTATTATAATCCAAAAATACTGGTGTAGAAGGATTATTTGGCATTTCGTCTACCATTTTCACGAAGGCAGATTGCTTGTCTGGATTTGTTTCTACAGCTGTAATTGTAGGTTTTTCTACTTTTTCACGTTTATCTGGCTCGCCTTTTCTTTTGATTACGGCTACATAATTATTTCCTAAATATTTGTTGGCAAAAGCAACTACATCTGCCTTTGTAATTTTAGAAAGATCGTTCACATACGCAACTTGATCTCTCCAATTTAATTCAGAAGTAAAAGAATCCATCAAAGATCCTGCTCTACTTCCGTAAGTTTCAGATTCGTAGATTTTATTTTTCTTGATATTGTTTACGATGGAAGTAAGCAAAGAATCATCAAAATTTCCTTTTTTCAATAATTCTATTTGGTCTAAAAGCAAAGTTTTTACATTCTCTAAAGATTGTCCCGTCGTAGGTTTCGCTTCTAAATAAAGTACACCATGATCTATCAAAGTATAAGTGAAAGCAGATGCACTCAATAATTTTTGTTGTTTTACAAGATTCAAATCTAATAAACCTGCTTTTCCATTGGTTAAAACTTGTCCCACTAAATCTGCAATCAGTACATCTTTATCTTTATTTCCTGGCAAACGGAAACCCATCGTAAGATTTTCTGCATCTGGACCTACAATTTCTTTAATAATAGGTGCAGAAAGCGGAGTTTCTTGTTGAAATGTATATTTAGGAACTGGTTTAGATTGCATTTTTCCAAAATTATCATCAATTTTTTTAATGATAATCGAAGGGTCAAAATCTCCAGAAAGTATAATTCCCATATTATTTGGAACATAATAGGTGTTGAAATATTCTCTAATTTTTACCAAAGAAGGGTTTTTCAAATCTTTGATAGTTCCAATCGTAGTTTGTTGTCCATAATTATGTTTCTGAAATAAATTGGCAAAAAGAGTTTCAAAAACTTGATTATCATCGCTATCTAATCCACGGTTTTTTTCTTCGTAAACAGCTTCCAATTCTGTATGAAAAATTCTTAAAATAGGATTTCTAAAACGTTCTGCTTGAACCGTCAAATATTTATCAATAGAAGAACTTGGAACATCGTCTGTATAAACGGTTTGCTCAAAACTTGTGAAAGCATTTGTTCCTTGAGCTCCCATTGCAGCCATCAATTTGTCGTATTCATTGGCAATTGCAAACTTACTTGCAACACCAGAAACGGAATCTATTTTCTTATAAATTGCTTTACGTTTTACCTCATCTGTCGTTTTATTGTAGGTTTCATAAAGTGCATCTATTTTGTCTAATTCTGGCTTTTCTTTTGCCCAATCTAAACTTCCGTACTTATCCGTTCCTTTGAAAAGCATGTGTTCTAAGTAATGAGCAAGACCAGTATTTGTTGAAGGATCTGTTTTGCTTCCAGCTTTTATCGCCACATAAGCTTGAATTCTCGGATCTTTCGGAGTTGGACTCAAAATTACCGTTAAACCATTTTTCAGGGTGTAAAATCTGGCTTTCATAGGATCGTTGGAAACATATTTGTAGGTGTAGCCGTTTTCTGTGGCTGTTTTCCATTCAAATTTGTCTTGCCCGAAAACATTTACCGCTAAAAATAATAGCAATAAATAGAGGGTTTTGTTTTTCATGTGTTAAATTATTTTTGTTGGGTAAATTTAATTAATATTTTTTGTTATAGTGAATATTCCCCAAATATAATTTTGTTTGATATGAGCATCGAAAATTGATGCTTTTTATGCTGAATTTCTTAACATTTAAAAGTAAAGTTTTTGTAAAATTATTTATAATTAAGAAATCTATGAGTTGATTTTTGTAAATTATTTAAGGCTAAATTTTAGATGAGAGAATATTGCAAATTTTCTTTTGAATTCACCATGTACAATGGAAAAGGAGTACAATTTTGGAAAAAATTCAATTATAATTCTTCGACTTTTTTGGATTTGAATCCACAAATTCTTCAACTTTTTTGGATTTGATTCCGAAAATATCACAACTTTTTTGGATTTGGTTTAAAATTTAGCCATGAATTCACGAATTTTTAAAATAATTCTTTTTCAATCCTTCAAGGATTTAAAATCCTTGAAGGATTATAACATCTATCTGTCAAACAGCAATCTTTCTCCATGTTTTTCTGCAGAAATATTTCCATTTTCGTATGCCAAAAAACCATTCACAAAAGTATGGGTGATTTTTGAATGAAATTCTGTTCCTTCAAGTGGAGACCAACCACATTTGTACAAAATATTTTCTTTGGAAACGGTATATTTTTCATTCAAATCTACCAAAACCAAATCTGCTTTATATCCTTCTTTAATGAAACCACGCTTTTCAATTTCAAATAAAATGGCAGGATTATGACACATTTTCTCAACGATTTTTTCTAATGAAATTTTATTATTTTTAAAATTTTCGAGCATTACATTCAAAGCATGTTGCACCAAAGGTCCACCAGAAGGAGCTTGAAGGTATTTTTGAGATTTTTCTTCCAAAGTATGTGGAGCGTGATCGGTTGCAATTACATCAATTCTATCATCCAAAAGCGCTTCCCAAAGTCCATCTTTATCTTTTTGAGTTTTTACTGCAGGATTCCATTTGATGAAATTTCCTTTGGTTTCGTAATCTTCATTGGTAAAAGTAAGGTGATGCACGCAAACTTCAGCAGTTATTTTTTTCTCTTTTAAAGGAATATCATTTCGGAAAAGTTCCATTTCTTTTGCAGTCGAAAGATGAAAAACGTGTAATCTTGCTCCTGTTTTTTTTGCCAATTCTATAGCTTTGCTGGAAGAAATGAAACATGCTTCTTCACTTCTTATTTTGTGATGCTCGGTTACGGGAACATCTTCACCGAATTTCTCTTTATAAATTTCTGTATTTTTTTTAATGGTCGCTTCATCTTCGCAATGAACGGCAATCAACATTTTCACTTTTGAAAAAATATTTTCTAAAGTTTCTGGATTATCAACCAACATATTTCCTGTAGAAGAACCGAGAAACAACTTAATTCCGGCAACATTTCGTGGATTTGTTTTTAAAACTTCTTCCAAATTATCATTTGTTCCACCCATCAAAAAAGAATAATTGGCGTAAGATTTTTCTGCAGCGATTTTATATTTTTCTTCTAATAATTCTTGAGTTACCGCATTCGGAACCGTGTTCGGTTGTTCCATAAAACTCGTGATTCCACCTGCGATTGCAGCACGAGATTCACTTTCTATATCGCCTTTCCAAGTTAAACCTGGTTCTCTGAAATGCACTTGATCATCGATAATTCCAGGTAAAAGATATTTTCCAGTTGCATCAATTATTTTATCTGCATTTTCTTCGGAAATATTTTTTCCTATTTTTTTAATCAAATCATTTTCAATGAGCAAATCTGCTTCAAAAATTTGATTTTCGTTGACGAGAGTGGCGTTTTTTATAAGAATTTTCATGAATATATTTTAAAATTAAGTGGAATGTAAATTTACAAATTTATTTATACCTTCAAATTTTAAAAACCTTGAAGGATTTGTGGTTTAAAATTATTTACATTTGCAGAAACTTTAAAGAATTTTGAAAAAATTATTAAACGAAACCATTATTTATGGCATTGGTGCAATATTACCGAGATTAATAATTGTTTGCCTCAATTATTTATACATAAAACATATAGATACTTCTGCTTTCGCTCAGTTTTCAAATTTATATGCTATAATTTCTTTTGTTAATATATTTCTATCTTTTGGTTTTGAAACTACTTATTTCAGATTTTCATCTGATAAAGAGAATGAAACCAAAACATTCAATACTACATTTCTCTTCTTATGTTCACTTTCGAGTGTATTTTTAATTAGTGTTTTGCTCTTCAATCAACCAATTGCTAATTATTTAGGTTACGAAAAAAATCCAGAATTTATACTTTGGTTTGCTATAATTGCATTTTTAGATACTATTGCTGTCATTCCTCTTGCTTGGCTAAGATTTCATAATAAACCATTAAAATATTCTGCTGTTCGAGTTTTGCAAGCATTGTTTCAGACTATATTAGTTATTGCTTTTTTTCTATGGATTCCCGCAGAGTTTTTGGCAAAATTCGGGATGAAAGAAAAAGTTTCATATACGTTTTATAGTAATATGGCAGGAAGTATTTTTGGTGTTTTGTTATTATTACCTATAATTTTGAAAATAAAATTACAATTTTCATTTGCTCTTTTTAAAAAAATGCTCAAATATTCTTGGCCAATTATGGTTGCAGGATTTGCTTTTATGGTGAATGAAAATTTTGATAAAACCATACAATATTCATTTATAGATAAAAGTGATGCAGGAGCTTATGGTGGTTGCTACAAATTAGCAGTATTGATGACACTTTTTGTAACAGCATACAGAATGGGAATAGAACCCTACTTTTTCAAGCAAATGAAAAATGAAAATGCAAAAATATCCTATGCAAAAGTTACTGAATACTTTACTTTTTTTGCTTGTATAGTTGCTTTCGGAATTATTGCTAATATTTCTTGGCTAAAGCAAGCATTAATTCCCAATAAAACCTATTGGAATGCGATAGATATTGTACCAATAATCGTGATTGCCAATTTGTGTTTTGGTATTTATTACAATCTATCTACTTGGTACAAAGTTACAGACAGAACTATGTTTGGAACATTAATCTCTTGGATTGGAGCAGGAATCACCATTATTCTAAATCTTGTTTTATTAAAAGAATACGGATTCATGGTTTCGGCTTGGGTTACGCTTTTGGCTTATTTTTTAATGATGGTTTTGTCTTATTTTTTAGGTCAAAAATACTATCCGATTCCGTATAGAATAAAAAAAATATCCATTTTTATAATTTTATTAATGGTTTTCAGCTTTGTAACAGTGGTAGTTTTTAAATATAATATTTGGCTTTCTAATTTACTATTCATAATTTATAGTGGACTCCTATTCTACAGCGAAAAAGAATTGATTCTTAGAAAAATAAGAAAATAGATTATTAAAAAAATTGTAAATTTGTATTCCAAAAATTTAATAAACACAAAATAATGAAAATTATAGTTCCTATGGCTGGAAGAGGTTCCAGATTACGTCCACATACTTTAACAGTTCCAAAACCATTAATCCCAATTGCAGGAAAACCAATTGTACAACGTTTGGTAGAAGATATTACAAAAGTTGCTGGTGAAAAAATAGATGAAATTGCTTTTATAATCGGTGATTTCGGTCCAGAAGTAGAAGCTTCTTTAATAAAAATAGCAGAAAGTCTTGGTGCAAAAGGTACAGTTTATACACAAGATGAACCATTAGGAACAGCTCACGCCATAAAATGTGCAGAAAATTCTATGCAAGGCGATGTAGTTGTGGCTTTTGCAGATACATTATTTAAAGCTGATTTTATTTTGGATAAAAATTCTGATGGTGTAATTTGGGTGAAAAAAGTAGAAGATCCTTCTGCTTTTGGTGTTGTAAAATTAGACGATTATGGTTTTATCACAGATTTTGTAGAAAAACCTAAAGAATTTGTTTCAGATTTAGCGATTATTGGTATTTACTATTTCAAAAGTGCAGAAAAATTGATGGAAGAAATTAATTTCATCATGAATAACGACATCCGTGAAGGTGGAGAATTTCAATTGACAACCGCTTTAGAAAATTTAAGACAAAAAGGTGCGAAATTTTCTCTCGGAAAAGTAGATGATTGGATGGATTGTGGAAACAAAAACGCAACCGTAGAAACCAATGGCAAAGTTTTGCAATATGAAAAAGAAGAAATGTCGCATTTTCCAGCTTCTGCAGAAATAGAAAATTGCATGATTATTCCTCCATGTTTTATAGGTGAAAATGTGAAGATAAAAAATTCTAAAATTGGACCTTGTGTTTCTTTGGGTAATAATACGGTAGTTATCAATTCTAATATTGACAATTCATTAATTCAAGAAAATACAATTATAGACCACGGAAATTTAAGTAATTCTATGATTGGAAGTTCTGCTCATTATTATGGAGTTGCAAGAGAGATTTCTTTGGGAGATTTCTCAGTTTTAGACTTTTTATCAAAATAATAGAATAAAAACTTTAATTTCAAACCACACAAAGCTATTTTTGTGTGGTTTGGCTTTAATATTGCAAAGTTTTATTTCAGAAAATTATAGCCCAAAACTCCAGATGAAAAAACTTGTACTATTCTCTTTACTTTTTATATTCATGTTTTCTTGTAAAACAAAAAATGCTTTGGATTCAGAAAATGGATCCGATAGTATTTCCGTGAAAAAACCAAAAGACGTTAATAAAAAAATAAGTGCAGGTATCGATTTTTATCAAAAAGTGCTACCTCCTGTTCAATTTGAACACATCAAAATTTCAAGCAAAATAAGCTTGGAAGCAGAAAGCTCTATGCTTCCAACTTTAGATGCAACTTTTTACATTGTAAAAGATGAAAAAATTTGGGTAAATATTGCTGTATCCATTTTAAATGTAGCTCGTGGAATTGCAACGCAAGATGGCATAAAAGCTTATGACAAATGGAACAAAAACTATATAGATTCTGACTTCGAATATCTAAACAACCTTTTAAACACCAATTTTGTAGATTATAAATCTTTAGAAAAATTGATCATGGGAAGAACTTTCGTTAGAATTAGCGATAGAGAATTTCAATTGAGCAAAAATGCTTCTGGTTATAAAATGGAATCTGTTGTAAATCAAAAAATGGAAAATGAAGGTGTGATTAGAGAATATAAAGTAATTATTTTCTATGAAGACAATTTAGATCTAAAAGGAGTTTATCTTCAAGATATTACTTCTAAAGATGAATTAGAAATTAATTACGACAATTGGGAAGAGTTTTCTACTTACAGAATGCCAAAAAACGTTAAAATTACCATAAAAGGAAGTAAAAATAGTCAGATTTCCATAGAAAATACGAAATTTGACGAAAAAGAAATAAGAACGCCTTTTTCCGTTCCGGAAAATTATAATAAAGTGGAGATAAAATGATTAAAAAAATAATAATTTCTAGTGCAATCTTGCTTTGTGGAGTTGTTTTTGGTCAAACAAAAGAACAACTACAAAAGCAAAATGCAGAACTGAAAATACAGATTGCGACCATCAATACTACTCTTGCTAAAACCAGAAGCGAATCTCGTTTATCTTTAGCTTTCTTGGAAAATGTAAACAAAAAAATACAACTTCGAGAAAAAGTGTACAGCAATACCCAAAAAGAAAAAAGATTTATAGAAGACGATATTTACTTAAGACAATTAGAAATAAACCGTCAAAATAGAGAGCTTTCGGTTCTTAGAAAAAATTATGCAGAAGTTTTGGTAACTGCCTATAAAAACAAAGGCATGCAGAACAAAGTTACTTTCATACTTTCTGCCAAAAATATTGGGCAAGCATTAAGAAGAGTTCAATATTTGAAATTATACTCAGAATACCAAGACAGAAAAGCCACAGAAATAGGAAATGCCGCAAAATTATTGAAAAGCTCACTTACAGAAAGACAAAAATCTATAAAGCAAAAACAAATATTATTGACCAATCAACAAACGGAATTATCTACAATTGGTGCAGAAAAATTTCAAAAAGAAAAGCTTTTACAAGACTTTAGGAAAAATGAGGGTAAGCTTGTAGGAGAATTAAAACAAAAACAAGCTCAAGCAAAAATATTACAAGATAGAATAAGATCAATTATTGCAGAAGAACTTCGAATAGCAAAAATAAATGAAGTTGCTATAAAAAAAGCAGAAGCTGAAAAAGTAAAATTAGCAAATGAAGCTGCTGCAAGAGAAAAAGCGAAAATAGATGCTGCAAACAAAGCAAGAGCAGATGCACTAGAAAAAGAAAGGTTAACAGCAGAAGTTGAAGCAAAAAAAGCATCAGATCTTGCAATTAGAAAAGCTGCAGATGAGAAAAAAAGAACTGAAGATGCTGCAAAAGTTGCTGCAAACGAAAGAGATGAAGAAAAAAGAGTTGCAGCTGCAAGAGAATCTGCAGATGCTGCAGAAAAATCTAGAATTGCAGATGCTAAAGTAGCTGCTGCGAAAAAAGCAGAAGCCGATCTTGAAAGCAAAAATACTGCTGCAAAAAAAGCAGCTGAAGCAAAAGCAATGACGAGTTATGGTGTAACATCTACACCAGCAACAAGCTTTGCAGGAAGCAGAGGAAAAATGAGCATGCCGGTTTATGGAACAATTACCCATAGATTTGGTAGAGAAACACACCCAGTTTTTAAACAAGTGGTAATAGAAAACGAAGGGATCAAAATTGCTGTAAACAAAGGAACATCTGCAAAATGTGTTTTTCCTGGAATTGTTACTAGAATAGCAGATAATGGAGATGGTACGAGAACAATTTTCGTTAAACATGGAGATTATTTCTCAGTCTATAGTAATATGAAATCTTCCATTGTTTCGCAAAATCAGCAGGTTGCAGCAGGAACTTTACTAGGAGTAGTAGGAGAAGATTTCGATGGAACTACAACTTTGAATTTTATGATTTATAACGGGACAACTCCAGTAGATCCACTTGGTTGGGTGAATTAAATAACATAACTTTGTAAAAAATATACAATGGAAACATTAACGATATTAGCACTTTCTTGGCAACACCTACTTATAGTTGCTGTAATAGTTTTAGTACTTTTTGGAGGTAAAAAAATCCCAGAAATGATGCGTGGTTTAGGTTCTGGAATAAAAGAATTTAAAGATGCAGTGAAAGAAGAGGATAAAAATCCTACGAAAAAAGAACAATCAAATAGAACAGATAATTCTTTATAAATAACAATTTATGTCTTTTTCTACTTTAGCTTGGAAAATTTTCAACGAGGCTATTTCTCATTATCATATTCTTGATGATGTAGATGCTTCTTCAAAAAATTCTTACGAACAAGGTTCTTTGGAACATCTTTTGTATTCCAAGAATTGGATTGATACAGTTCAATGGCATTTGGAAGATATTATTCGTGATGAAAATATAGATCCAACAGAAGCATTAAAACTAAAAAGAAGAATAGACAGTTCTAACCAAAAAAGAACAGATCTTGTAGAATTTATAGATGATTATTTTTTTGCAAAATATCGTGATATTAAAGCAAAAACAGACGCTCATCTTAATACTGAAACTCCAGCTTGGGCAGTAGATCGGTTTTCTATTCTTGCTTTGAAGATTTTCCACATGCAATTAGAAGCAACAAGATCTAGTGCATCTGCAGAACATCAGCAAAAATGCGAAATCAAATTGCAAGTTTTGCTAGAGCAGCACAAAGATTTAGGTAATTCTATAGATTTTTTGCTTAGCAATATAGAAAATGGCAGCGTGAAAATGAAGGTTTACAAGCAGATGAAAATGTACAACGATGCAGAACTGAACCCAATCCTTTACAAAAAGGATTAACATGAAGAATTATTTCAGATACGTTTTATTAATAAGTTTTTTTGCGCTCCAATCTTGTGCTGTAGAAAAATACAATCTTTCTCCGTTGAATAATAGTTTGACTTCGAGCAATGATGTTGTATATTCTAAATCCACAGAATTTTCTATCGATAAAAACATTAATGCCGCAGAAATTTCACAACTTATCAATACTTTTCCTTCTTTTAAAAACACAGCTGTAGATACTCAAGTTTCTCAATTGAAAATTCATCTTACAGATTATTTGCAAGCTCTAAAAGCGAATAATATTGCTGGAAAAATACGATCTTTGGATAATATAGAGAAGAATTACAAAAAAATTCAGAATCTTAGAAAATTTTTAGATGCAGATAATAATGAAACCTTGAATAGATATTTGGTAAGAATAAAAACCAATATCGCAGAAATAGAAACACTTTCGAAAACAGATTCTTAAAATTTTAAGCTCAATTAATTTCTAAAATTTAATGATAAAAAAACAAGCAGAAGCTAATTTTCCAACAGATTTTGGAGATTTTCGTATGGTTGCTTTTTCTGAACAAGAAAAAGATTGGATGCCTCATTTCGCATTGATCTCAAAAAACACCGATTTTTCTAAAACCGTCAATGTACGCTTTCACTCTGAATGCATAACTGGAGAAGTTTTTCATTCTAAAAAATGCGAGTGCGGTCCACAATTAGATTTCGCAATGGAATTTATGCAAAAAAATGGTGGAATCATCGTTTATCTTCGTCAAGAAGGTAGAAATATTGGCATCATCAACAAGCTAAAAGCCTACGAATTACAAGAAAAAGGCAGAGATACAGTAGAAGCTAATCTAGATTTGGGTTTGCCTGTAGATGCAAGAGATTTTACAATTGCTGTAGAAATTTTGAAGCAATTGGGTATTTCAGAAATAAATTTACTCACCAATAATCCTTTGAAATTAGATGCTGTAGAACAAAGTTCTATTATTTTGAATAAAAGAATACCGTTGCAAATTGCATCAACAAAGGACAGTAAAGATTATCTTTCTGTAAAAAAAGATTATTTCGGGCATTTGCTGGAAGATGATTTTGAGGGATAAATTTATTTAAAAAAATTCTATTATCGATTTATGCCTTCTACGAATTCCCCATTTTTAGATTCTATTTATCAAATTCGGACAGAAGAATGCTTGATAATATACAGTAAAATTTTACATATTTCTGATAAAGAAAATGATGAGGTTGCAGATTTATTGATAAATGAATTTGATAATGAAAAAATTAATTATCCATTTGTAAGTCCAGATTTCAACCCTAAAGCTGCTTTATATGCAGCACAAATTCTTTATCACGCAGCACAATTTGTTGCTATAAGAGAAAATACTCAGAAAGATTTCAAAAAATATTTCACCATTTACGAAGATAAAATTGACGAATCCGCATTGTTATCCGCAGATTTATGCCTTCGTTTTTTACCCATGATTCTCAATCAACTAAAAAGTATCGATACCGAAGATCCTTTGGTAGAAATTTTAGATAAAATTCTTCAAAAATTTCATTATTCTGCAATTGGTACAGCTACAATTATTCCAGAAATAGATTGGGAAAATCAAATTATATCACCTTGTTTTAAAATGCTATATTTAAACAGAATTTTTGAGAAAAAAGATTACAATTTAGCCGAAACTCAGTTTTGGAAAAAAGAAATTCAATCTCAAATAGGAAATTATAAAGATATTTTTTGGAAAGAACTCAATTCATCAATTTAATTAAATAATATATGCAGGAAATAGATAAACTAAGAGAAGTTTTAAATTTTGTAAAAAACACTTTCGTCGGGAAAAACGATGTGGTAGATCTTTTGGGAATTTGCCTTGTAGCAAGAGAAAATGCATTTTTATACGGTCCACCTGGAACTGCAAAAAGTGCAATTATAAGAACACTTGCAAAATGTGTTACCGATGGAAAAAACTTTGAATATTTATTTACAAGATTCACGGAGCCTAATGAAATTTTTGGTCCATTTGATATAAGAAAATTAAAAGAAGGAGATTTAATTACCAATACAGATGGTATGATGCCGGAAGCTTCTGTAATTTTTCTTGATGAAATTTTCAATGCAAATTCTGCAATTTTGAATAGTTTACTTACTGCTTTAAATGAAAAAATATTTAAAAGAGGAAAAGAAATCAAAAAACTTCCAGCTTTGATGTTTGTTGGTGCAAGTAATGCTTTACCAGAAGACGAAGCCTTGAATGCACTTTTTGATCGTTTTCTTGTTCGTGTTTTGGTAGATAATGTGAATCCAGATTTGCTTTCTCAAGTTCTAATTGCCGGAAGAAAATTAGAAACTGATGAAGAAATTTCTACTCCAGAAATTTCTGCAAACGAAATAAAAAATATTCAAAAAGAATGCAATACGGTAGATTTAAAACCAATCTACGAAAGTTTTATCAATTGTATATTTAATTTAAGAAATACAGGAATTGCCATTTCCGACAGAAGAGCTGTGAAATTGCAAAATTTAATCTCTGCAAGTGCAATTATTTCTGGTAGAAACCATGCAATTCTTTCGGATTTATGGGTTTTGAAACATATTTGGGATTCTGAAGAACAAATAGAAATATTAGAAGGCATTATCAATCATATTATCGAAAAAGACGATGCTCCAAATGCACATCCACAAGCTACTTTCAACAAAACTCCAGATCCAGAAGAATTAATGAAAGATGTAGAAAATTTACAAGAAAAATGGCAATCTCAAAATCTTACTTTTGAAGAGCAAAACGTAATAAAAGATAAATTGAGATATTTGCAAACAAGAAGCGAATGGCTAAAAAATGCCGAACAAAAACAATATATTCAGTCTGAAATAGATTCTTTATGGCAAAAAATTCTCAAAACAATCTAAAACAATATTTTGCGGTGATGCCCAGAAAAAATTTAGATTTTTTGGGATATATAAGACATTGGGAAAACGTACAAGTTTCTTCTGAAGCGAATGAAATTTGGCTAAAAGGCTTCACCAAAGAGCAAGCAACATCTCAAACAGTAAAAATTCTACCAGATTTTCAACTTTTTGAAATGCATGAAGGTCTTCTTTTTGGTTTAGAAGAAAACGTACCTCGCAGAAAAATAATCAGTGGTTTGCTTTGGAATTCTTTGCAAAAAATAATTGCTGTAGAATTGCCAACAAAAAATGTAATTCAATACAATAATTCTGATGGAATCCTTGTGAAATTATCTCCTTCAAATATAGAAAGAGAAAGCTTTGCATTGATGGTGAATTTGGAGAATTTAGAAAATCAACTATCCAATATTCCAGAATTTCGCCAGCAAAAATTGCAATGGACAATTATAGAAAAAGAAGTAATTCTTTTGGGAACGCCTTTTATCAGCTTACCTGGAAAAACTTTTTGGAACAATGGAAACCACTTTTTACCAACAGGTTTCGATTTTGAATTTCCTATTTTATCTCAAGAAATTAATTATCAATTAAACTCGGAAAACACCTATTTTGTTTTTTGGAATATGGATGGTAGTTATTTTTTGGTGGATAAAAACAATTTTAATTCATTAAGCATCAGTTCATTTCGTAAAACTAAATTGATTTTGTAATGAATTTTCGTACTTACTTTCAGCAATATCAAAATAATTTTTGGCAATGGGAAAATGATAATTCTGTTGAAGATCAGTTTTCATCTAATTTCAATATCATTTCCATTCCAAATGTTGGTACAATTTCTTATACTGCTTATGCTTTAGAAATTCTCGAAACGCTTTCCAATAAGGGTTTACCACCTTTCGGAAGTTTTTTGATGGTGCTTTATGCAGCTTCCAGAGATGAATTTAGAAAAATTGACGGACTCCTATATTTTATAAAAGATAAATGCGAAAAATTTGACAAAGTAGGAGATTTTAATATTGAATATTACAACGCCATCACTTTTTTAGAAAACATCAATAATCTGAGTTCTGAATTGAAAAAAGGTCAGAATAAAATTTTGCTTTTCAATACCATATTTAAAGATGCTCATTACAGATTGTCTGCTTCAGATTCTACTTATATTTTGGATAATGCAGCTTTAAGATTTTCTGAATACGATTTATCTATAAAAACTAATTTTAGCAAAGATGTATTTTCAAGAGATTTAAAGGTTCTCAATCTATTGCACGAAAAATTCCCCACTGAAAAAGCCATTACAAACGCAATGTTTGGTTATACAGAAATAGAGGAAATTGAAGAAGAAATAATTGAAGAAAGTACCGATGTAGAAAGCGATGTAGATCTTCTAGAAAACCTAATAAAAGAACCACAAACTTTTCATATTGGCAGTTTGATAAAAAGAATTTGGAGCGGAATGAAAATCCCCATGCATCAATATTCTCCCGGAATTCATCCACTTGGTGGAATTGCAGACATTACCAATAAAGGTAGTTTTGAAAGAATGCTGCTTTCAGAATTTGCAAATGATGAAGACGTTTTTGTATCCAGAGTTGCCAATAATGAAATACTTTATATAGAAAGAGAAATACCACCTGAAGAAAATGTTTACGAAAGAATTTTAATAATTGATGCTTCCATAAAAAACTGGGGAACACCAAAAACACTTTCTTTCGCAACTTCAATTGCCATTGCAAAACATCCGAAAGCTAATGCAGAATGCAAAATTTTTGTTGCAGGAGAAGAATTGCAAGAAGTTGGATTGAAAAATGTGGAAGAAATTATAACTGGAACAAATTCTGTTAGTCACAAACTACATTCTGCCGAAAAAACACAAACTTTTCTAGAGAATTTAGAAATTAATAAAAATGCGGAAATTTTCCTTTTACTTTCCGAAGATGCTTTGAAATCAGCAGAAATGCAACGTTTAATACAAGAACACAAACAAGATTTACGATATGTGATCACCTCTAATTTCGAAGGTGTTATCAATTTTTATCGCTATCATAAAGGTACAAAAAGACATATTCAGAAAATTATACTTCCGCTAGAAGAACTTTGGAATAAAAAGAGGGAGAAAAAGGCAAATAAAGAGCGTAAAAGCGGTTTTCCACTCAATTATCCTCTCCTATTTCCTGTGAAAAAAGAATTTATTGCTGAATTTTTAATTGATGAAGAAAACTATATTCTTACCAATTCTAAATCCTTGATAAAAAGAAATATTAAATATGATTATCATTATGATTATCATAGAATTGTTAAAGGTGGAGAAGTTTTATTTGAAAAAATTAGTATTAAAAATAGGGGAAAATTTAGCTTAGGGATTTCTACAAATGGCGAATATTTACTTGCACAATATCTTCCAAATCAAGGAAAAATTTACGTTTTCAATTTAACTATTAATCAATTTTATCAAGCCGATTTACCTAAAAATTTTAATTCAGATGAAGCTTTAGCTCCAGTATTTTATGAAGATCATTTCTATTTGTATAATAAATCTGTAAATCAAGGTTTAAAAATATTTATTTTAGGTGAAGAAATTAAAATAAATGAAGTAAAACCTAATAATGAGAATGTTGAAGAAATATTTAATGATATAAATACTTGGGAAACTGGACTTTTAAATTATCAAAATATAATGAGCAATATTCATTCTATTAGAATTAATAATTCTAACGATTTAGTAATTGGTAACAGAGAACTTACATTTCATAAACATGGATTTACTTTGGGTAAAATTACAAGCCATGCAATTTTAAAAAACACCATTCAAGAAGGAAATACTTTTACATTTTCAGAAGGAAGTACTATTGTTTTAGATAAAAGAGGAATGCTTATTTTTGAAAGTCATAATCCAGATATTCCAAAATTTTACATTACTTCCATTGTTGATGGATATTTAGGTGTAGCTTCTGAAACAGAATTTGCAGGAAATCCTTATTATTATTCTAATGAAAGCACATTAGAAAAGATAGATGACGATGCATTTTACAGGCGATATATCAATCCATTCATACAAAATATTATAGATTATGGAACTGAAGATTAAGCCTTTTCATCATAATCTGCATGCAAAAAGAGCCTTATTTATCAAAGGTAAATCTGCTGAATATTGGATTTCGGAATTGCAAAAAATCGGTGTTCATTTGAATACTGCAAAATGCTATGAAATTTTCGATAAAGAAAATATGCTGCAAGGTTGTTTGGTTGTTTTTCCGGAAAATATTCAGTTAGAAATTTATCAACATCAAGTATTTCAATTGGCAGGAAATTCACTTTTCATTCCAGAATATTCTACTATATTTCCTGAAATTGCAAGAGAGGAATGGAAGCAAATCTTTCAAAACAAAAAATATTTTCTGCATCCAGAAATTGGTTTTCAAGAGCTTTCTACAGAAATTATTTGGACAGATTATTTGAAATTTGGTGAAAAAATAGAAAAAATTATAGTAAAACCTCTAAAAAGTGCAAAAATTCCGAAGGAAATGAAATCTCTGCTTTTGGATTTGGACGAAGAAGATGTTTTGCAAGAATTAGAAGAAAATCAGAAGCCAGATCCGAATGAAAAATTGCCATTTGATATGCAAAAATTGCTAAAAGGCAACCAAAAAGAATTGGCAAAATACTTGAAATTTTTAGAAGAAAATCCTGAAAAAGCTTTGCAATATGCTGTTCCTTTAGATGTTTTGAATTCTTCCAGAGATCAAGATGGTGGTATTTTTAGTTTTAAAAACAATAAATTTTCTACATTTTCAAAAAACAATCCGATTGGGCAGTTTGTTACAGTTGTTTTAACGATTCTTTTAGGAGTGTTTATTTTCAAAAGTTTAAAGACTTGCAATTCTGAAAGCATTAATGATAAGCAACTCACAACTGAAGTTGTTGCAATTCAAAATTCTATTTATTCTACAGAAAATACCGAAATTCAATTGAAGAAAGATTCTTTGATGGCTGTTTATAAAAATAAATTAGGAAAGAAATACCATTCGCGTTTAGAATTAGGCAAAAAACTTGAAACAAAAGAAAAGAGAATAAACGATTCTTTAAAAGAAATATATACTGAAAAATATACCGAAGTTGCAGCGAATTTATTTGAAAAAAATAAAGAAAAATATCTAAAACAATACATTCCTGAAAGTGAAAAAAAATTAAATAATGGAGAAAAAACCAAGCTTTTCAAAATGTTACGCATTAATAAAATTCAATATTTCGAAGATTCTTTAAAGAAAAAATATGGCTTTTCTGCTTTATCAGAAACTAAACCTATTCTAAAAGAAATACCATTTGTAGAAGATTCTCTACTTTCTATTTTCAAAAAATCTTTGGAAGAAAAAAAATTGCCTTCAAATATAAAAGAATTTAAAACTGAAGCAAAAGAACAGTTTTTACAAGATTCCCTGATTTCTGCATATCATCAAAAAATAGAATTTGAAACGGATAAAATATACGTTGACAGTAAAAATAAATGGGCAGAAATGAAGAAAAGCATTCCGCCAAATAGTATTGCTACAGACGAAAATATTGAAAGACAGTTGAAAACCACTATTCGAGATTCCTTGGAAAATGAATATGGCTACACCCAAAAAAAAGAAATACCAGAAGCTCCACCAATACCTGAAACCAAAACAATAGATGAAAAAACTGAAGTTTCACTTTTTGATTCCGTTTTGCGAGCTTTGGCTTTTATTGTTTTAGCAATGATCGCAATTTTTATGTTTAGCAAAAGAAATTACAACCAAACTTTTTGGGAAAGCATTAGTTTTTCTGAAGACGGACAAAATAATTTAGCAAAAATATTAGCTGGAATTATAATAGTTTCTTGCATTGTTTATGTGCTAAAACCTTTATTAGAAACATCTGGTTACGGTTTGTATTTCTGGATTATAACCATCATTATTTTCTTTTTATTGTTGAGATTACTCAATAAAAACAGAACACTTTTAAATAAAAAAGACGATGAAAATTCTTAGTAATCAAAGTTTCTGGGATAAATTACTCAATTTCGGTATGCTTTTGCTCATCATAAAATTGATAAGCATCCTCTTATCATTTTTTTATCTTCCTGCAGGTGAAGTTTTCATTTCTCTTTTGCTCTTTCTTTTGGTTGCATTTGTAATTTTGATGGCAATTTCATTTATGAAAGATTCCAAATTTTCTCCAAATTCTGGAGGTAGAAGTTCTGGAAGTGGTGGTCTTGGAAGTGGTGGTTCTGCTTTTGTAGGGATTGAACTTTTTAATAAAATTTATAGAAAATATGAAGAAGCTGCAGAAAAATATATAGAACAAAAGGAATATAAAAAAGCAGCCAATATTTATTTAAGATTACTTCAAAATCCACATCAAGCTGCAGAAACACTAGAAGATGGAAAATTATATAGCGAAGCAGCAATTATTTACCTTAAAAAATTAAATGATAAAAATAGTGCAGCAAAATGCTATGAAAAAGCTTTGGAATATAACAAAGCTATCAAACTTTATACGGAGTTAGAGCAATTTGAAAAAGTAGGAGATTTATACAAACTTCAAAATAATTTAGAAAAAGCGAACCATTTTTACAATATTGTGATTGAAAATTATTTAAATAAAAACCAGTATGTAAAAGCATCTTTGGTGTACAGATATAAAATGGAAACACCACAAGCTGCGCAAAATATTCTGAAAACGGGTTGGGAAAAAAATCAAGATTCTTATAATTGTTTGAATAATTATTTTCAAAATATCTCTGATGTGAAAATTTTAGAACGCGAAATCGATGGTATTTATGGTTCTACAAATTATCAAAAGAAAGAAACTTTACTAAAAGTGATTAAAAAAGAATATGAAAAACACGAACAATTGCGAAGTAGAATAAAGGAAATTGGTTACGAAATAATTTCTGAACGAGCAGAAAAAATTCCAGCATTTACTTCAGAATTGAAGTTTTTCAACGAAGGAGATTTGGTTATTTCTAAAGATATTTCACTTTTTCGCAGTTCTAAAAGTAATATTATTAGATGATAATTCATTAAAAAATCCCACCTTAAAAAAAGTGGGATATATTATATTTTCTGAAAGTTGAATTTATAGATTCGTAACTTTAGAATCATCAATATTGAAATGCTTGATTACGCTATCATAATCTTCATAATTGATATTTGCATTTTTGAAACTCGCAGGTACAATTACCACTCTAAAAGTTTGATTATTAATATATTGCGGCGTTGTTGCTAAATTGTAAGTTCCATTCGCATAGATTTTCACATCATATTTTGTGAAATCGAAATCATAATCTAATTCTCCTTGAGTAAGATACAATGTTCTTGGAATTAATTGCCAAACTGGTGCACCAGCATCTGTACCTGCTTGTCTGTATATCAAAACTACATCACTATCATACAAAGTATTCAAAAATTTCTTTGATATAACGTATTGGTTATTCTTCAATTCAAAATTTTGATTTTTAATATCAATTACCACAGAATAGGTATCACTATCAGGATTATTGATTACTTCATCTCGGTTGCCGCAGCTCATCACAAATAATCCAACGAATGCGATCATTAAAATAGGTAGAAACTTTTTCATTTTTTTAATTTTTAATTGGTTTATATTTATCTATTATTCAAAACATATACCACAAATTTTAAAATCGAATAATAATTTTAAAATTTGTATTTTTGTTTGCACTCAAAATCAATCTATGAACAAGCTTTTACTTTCTCTCCTACTCTTTTCAATATATTCTTTTCAAAGTATTTCGGCACAATATCAACCAAAAAATTTGAGCCATAAAGACATTAAAAAAGCAAATGATTGGGTAGATCAAACCTATAAATCTCTTTCGCAAGACGAAAAATTGGGACAATTATTCATTGTCGCTTTATATACCAATAAAGGCGAAGATTTTATTTCTAATGTAAGAAATACCGTTATTAATGAAAAAATAGGCGGATTGATATTAATGCAAGACGATGCTGCAAGAGAAATAAATCTCGTAAATGAATTTCAGAAACAAGCAAAAGTTCCATTAATGATTGGAATGGATGCAGAATGGGGCGTTTTTCAAAGAATTGCAACAGCTCATAAATTTCCTTGGGCAATGACTTTAGGAGCAATTCAAGATAAAAATTTAATTACAGAAATGGCAGCGAAAATTGCCGAAGATTGCAAAAGAATGGGCATCAATTGGGATTTCGCACCGGTTGTAGATGTGAATACCAATCCGAATAATCCGATTATTGGAAACAGAAGTTTTGGTTCGAATGTAGAAAACGTGGTCAGTTCTGCAATGGCATATTCTAATGGTTTGCAAGACAATAATATTTTGGCAGCCATCAAACATTTTCCTGGACATGGAGATACCGATAAAGATTCGCATTTAGATCTCCCCGTGGTTTCTCATGATTTAAAAAGATTGAATGAAATAGAAATCGCACCCTTCAAAGCTTTGATGGATAAAGGAATTGGTGGTGTAATGGTCGCACATCTTTATGTTCCTACTTTAGAAAAAACAAAAGGTATTCCCGCTTCTATTTCTAAAAATATTGTTACCGGAATTTTAAAAGAACAATTAGGTTTCAAAGGATTAATTATTACCGATGCACTGAATATGGGTGCAGTTGCGTATAAATTTAAAGCAGGAGAATTAGATGCAATGGCTTTCGCAGCTGGAAATGATATTATGCTTTTTTCTCAAGATGTAAAAACTGGAAAAAAACTGATTCAACAAGCGATTGATAAAGGAGAAATTACACAAAACAGAGTGGAAGAAAGTGTAAAGAAAATACTTTTAACCAAATATTATTTGGGTTTAAACCAATATGAGCCGAGAAATCCGGAAAACATTAATGAAGATTTGAACAACGATTCTCACTCAAAAATCGTTCAGAAAATGTATGCAAATGCATTAACATTACTAAAAGATGAGCAAAAATTGCTACCTCTGAATTGTAAAGAAACTTATTATTATGTTCCTTTGGAAGAAGCTCCTTATCAAACTTTTTTGGATCAATTAAATTTAAACGCAACTGTAATTTTGAAAAAACCTTCAGAAATTTCTACAATTCCTGCAAATTCTACGGTGATTGTAGGTTTTCATAAAGATAATTCTACAGCTTACAAACCTTATAAGATTTCTACGGAAAGCAAAAAAATTGTGTCAGATTTAACTAAAAATCAAAAGGTAATTTTAAACGTTTTTGGTTCTGCTTATGCTTTAAAAGATGTCGATATTGCTAAAATCTCTACCGTTTTAGTTGCTTATGAAAACAATGATGATGCGATGATTGCCACTGCAAAAGCGCTTTCTGGACAAACAAAAATTTGGGGTAAACTTCCAGTTTTGGTGAATGAAAATTTGAAAGCAGGAATGGGAATAAAGTTAGAGGTTGATAGACGGAAGTCCGAAGAATAGAAAAATATTTATATAAAACTTCACCATTATTTTATACTTCTTTCAAAATAGAATCCCAAACTTTAATATAAAAGCGAAGTTCTCAAAACTTCAGACCTCGGTCTTCTGACCTCAAAACTCTAAATAAAATCAAATGAAAATAGGAATTCTCTGCTACCCAACTTATGGCAAAAGCACTTTTCGGCGAAACTGAAATTTGTGATTGAATTCAGGTTTTGGTAAAAGTAAGAATAGGAATGTATTTAAAAGTTTTAAATGTTAATTAATGATAAATAATGAAAATTTTTGTAAATTTATTAATTAGGAATAAATAGCCGATGAAACAAAGAATATATATCGACACTTCGGTTGTTGGCGGTTTTTTTGATGAAGAGTTTAGCGAGGCTACACAATTGCTTTTTCAAAGACTTGAAAATAATGAAGTACTATTTGTAGTTTCAGATTTACTTGATCTCGAACTTATCAATGCTCCAGAAAAAGTTAAAAATCTGTTACATAAATATCCGATTGAAAAGTTTGAAAGAGTAGAATTAAACGAAGCCGCCGAAAAACTTGCCGATACTTATATAGAGGAAAAAGTGGTAGGGAAAACAAGTTTGGAAGACTGCAGACATATTGCAATTGCAACACTCAACAAAGTTGATGTTTTGGCAAGTTGGAATTTTAAACATATCGTAAATTTGGACAGAATAAAAGGATACAATTCCGTAAACCTAAAATTGGGTTATGCAATGTTAGAAATTAGAAGTCCTAAAGATTTAATAAATTATGGAAACGATTAAAAAAGAAAAAACATTTGACGCTGTAAAAATGATGCGTGAAGCAAGGGAAAAAATCAGTAAAGAAACTGAAAATATGACTTTTGCAGAATTAAAAGCATACATAAAAAACAAAATAGAAGCTAGCAAGTTAAAACCTGTTGGAAAATAAATTTAAAATAATTAAAT
>CAXYUO010000006.1:0-28874 GCA_964292185.1 uncultured Frigoriflavimonas sp. | reverse complement strand
CAGAGCACCTCGTTTACACCGAGGGGGTCGGGGGTTCGAACCCCTCATCGCCCACCATTTTTTACAAAATCTCACAGAAATGTGAGGTTTTTTTTGTTTAAATGTTTTAAAAATTCAAAAAAGTGTGTTTTTTTTCTTTAAATTACATAGCTTACAATAGCAAATTTCATGATTACACTTGAATTAAAGAATTCTTCTCAACAAAAAATTATCGCTCATCTTTTTTCACTTGAAATCTCTAAGCAAAAATTAGTTTTAATAAATTCTGCAACTGGAGTAAAACAACAAATTTATTTCAAAATTGCTGAATATTTAGCAGAAAATGGCTTTACCGTTATCACTTATGATTACAGTGGAATTGGTCTTTCTAAGCCAAAAAACCTAAGAAATTATAAAAGCAGCATGAGAACTTGGGGTACGGAAGATTATAAAACCATTACGGATTTTATAAAACTGAACTACCAAAATTATGAAAAACACCTAATTGGACATTCTGTTGGTGCTTTAATTTTAGGAATGAACAAAGATTCTGATATCTTCAAGTCTTTTGTGTTTTTTGGCACGCAAAAAGCCTACGTTGGACATCTAAACTTAAAAACAAAACTCACTGCTTATGGTGGTTTTGGAATTATTCAACCATTAACCACGAGAATTTTTGGATATTTTCCTGCTCATCGATTTGGACTGGGAGAAAGCTTGCCAAAACATGCCGCAAATGATTGGAAAACACTTGTTATGAATAAAAATTCTACCAATGCTCTTTTAGAGAAACTTGAAGAGAATTTCTCTAAAAATTTAACTCAAAATGTTCTGGTACTTCGAGCAGAAGATGATAACTGGCTGACAGAAACTGGTGTAAAAAATCTTTTGACAGAAACTTATCCAAATTTAAAACCAATATATAGTATAATAAAAACAGAAGAATCTCCTAAAAATGAAATAGGACATGTCAACTTTTTCAGATCGTATAATGAACCATTGTGGAGTATTATTTTACAATATTTTCATATGTAGATATTTATTGTTTTTATGGTCATATGGTATCGCCTAAGCTTAATTGGAGGATGTTAACCAAGTTTGTATATGGCGATTTCAGAAATAAATTTTTAAAATTCTGAATTTATTTTTGCAATATGATTTTCTAATTCTGGGAAAAATAAATCAAACTTTTGTTGTAAAAATTCTTTATTTTCTAAAAAAACTTTAAAAATAGGAATGTCTTTTTCTAAATATTTTGCTTTATTCAGTACATTTTGAAAGCTGTATTCTATTCCCCAATCAAATTTATAATTGAAAAGCCAATTGTCTTTTTCCATGGCATCTAATCTATTTTTAAAAGTACTCGGAAAATAATTTTCGTATTTTCTTAAAGCCAAATAAGCTTTTTCTGTGTGTTGTTTTAAAGTTTTTTCTGATAGCATATTTGCCAAAAAATAATCAAAACTTACATCTATAAAAGCTCCGGAATATAAGCGAACCAAGGGTTGATAAATTTCTTTAGCTTCAAAAATAATGGGGTGAGAATCTGTGAAAGTATCTATTTCTCTATGTAAAAGAATGCCTTGCTGAATGTCTATTGGTAAATTTTCTCGCGCATTATTCCTTACATAATCTTCCAAAAACTGCCCAACAATTTGCTGTTCGGAAAAAGATAGAAAAGAATGAGCCAAGTAATTCATAAAAAAAAATATGCTGTAAATGTAAACAATTTGATAATGTTTACATTCACAGCATAAATTAAATCGGAAAAGATTTTAAATTTAGGGTTTAAAATTCTCTTTTTCGACTAAAAATCTGAAATAAGATAATTCACTTTCAAATCTGTTTCTCCACCAGATTGAGTTCCGTACACGAATCCTGTTCCACTTGCTACTGCATTTTCTGTTACAGAAATTGATTCATGATAAAGTGTAAGAATTAATTGCGCATTGGTATTGTTTGCGGCATTATTAACTTTCCATTTGGTAGTTAAACCTACTTTGTTGCCATCAGTTCTTGTAGAAGAAGCATTGTCAATTCTCGTCAATTCCATATTAGAATTTGGAAAATCAAATATAAAATAATGCTCATCTTTTGCGTCTATTATTTCTTGATTAATATCTTCGCTTCCATTTTTCAAACTTATTTGTACGGTGTATTCGTGTCCGTTTTTCAGTTTTATATTTGGAACATTGCTACCATTTATTTGATAATTGTAAACTGCTGAACTTCCATCTGCATCATCGGTGATAAGTAAAAGTGCGTTAGAAATTTCTTCCTGTGGAATATCGTCTTCTAAAACTGAAGTTCTATTGCAAGAATTTAAAAAAAGTACAAAAGTTGATAATAAAGTGATTTTTAATAATATAGATTTCATAATTGTAATATTTGTTAGTTGTTGAATTAATGATTTGTAATATTTTTAAGCTTAATTTTTAATAAAAATATTTTGATTTAAAATTTATAATTGAGTGTTAATATGAGGTTTCTACCCATATCGTCTGAATAATAACGCAATCTGTTCAGATAATCTCTGTATTGTGTATTGAAAACATTATCTACACTGAAAATAGCAGATAAATTATTTGTAAAATTCATCCCTGTTTTCAAATTCCAAAGAGAATATCCTTTAGGTGGTGTTGATATATCTACAGGTAAATCGTATGCGTTTCCTTCGTTGTTAAATAATTGAATAGCAATATCGTATTTCGGAAATCTTTTTTGCTGTAAAAATGTTGTATTGTTCACATTCAAAAAGAAGTTGTTTTTCTTTTCCGATCTGTATTCAATTCCATTTTTAAAATTAGGTGGCACCATCAAAATAAGTGGAATATTGTTGGTTTCATCTTGTCCATGTACATAAGAAGCTTGCCCGAAATAAGAAATTTTAGGGTTCACTTGCAATCGAATATCCAAATCTGCGCCATACATTTTTGCATCTATTTGTTGGTATTTGTACACTACAAAACCACCGAACTGGGTGTTTTGATAACCATTTGGAACTTCGTTGATGAAATTTTTAGTGCTAAAATAATAAGGATTGAAGCTAATATTTAAACCATCTAATACAGCCAACTTCGATTCTATTACAAGATTAAATTGATTTCCCTCCTCATTTTTAATGGCGAGATTTCCTTGTTCAATAATTGCTGCAGAATGATGCAAACCATCTGAAGCTAGCTCAGCAATATTGGGAGTTCTACCTATTTTCGCATAATTAAATTTCACATTAAAATTTCCAGAAGGGTGGTATTCTAAACCAGTGTTGAAAGAAAAATTCTCGAAGTTAAGTATTGGGTTCGTCAATATTCTATTGGCGTTTATGCTCACTTCAAACTCTGGAAATTGAGCTGCATACAGATTATTCCAATCGCTTAAGTTATAATATTTTAGAATATCATACTTGGTATAATCATATCTTGCACCAGCTTCTACACTAAATTTTGGTGCAATTTTGTATTTAAAAACAGAAAAAACACCTGCAGAATATTTATCGTAATCAGGAACAAGTCTTCTTGTCTGCGTTTCAGGATTACTATAATTATTTTGGTATTGAAGATTTACGCCAGATTCTATACTCCATTTTTCTCTTTCGAAAAGATGATTAATAGTAAAATCATTGGTAATTAATTCTAAATCTAAGGATGCTATTTTAGACAAATCTTCGCCTCTTCTTATGTCGTATTCTTTTCTATGATTGAGCTGAAAGCTATAGCTTGCAGAAATTTTTCCAATATTTTCGAATCTTTTGAAAGCCGAAATTTTTGCGATATGATGCTGCACTTCTTGCTTAGGATTTTCAATTTTAAAGCTGAAATCTCTTTGATACAGAGGTTCTTGCTGTTGAAGTGCATTAGCCAAATCTTCTGCAGAACTTACATGCGAACTTCGCAAAATACCGATAGTTTGATTTGTTACATAATAATCTAAGGAAATACCTTGTTTAAAACTGATGTTTTGCAGACCAAAATTGAAAGAATTACTTTCTAATCCTGTATTCATCAATCCGTAATCTGGTGCTTCTAAATCTCCCAATTTTTTGTAACCACCATTAGTTCTTATTCCCCAACCATTTTTCCAAGTTTTACTTAATTGAATATCGGTAGAAATACCTCTACCATTAGAAATTCCAGAAAGTTTCACATCTCCTTGCAAAGTATCTTTTTTGGGTAAAATTGAGGGTTCTAAAATCACAACTCCACCTACAGCATCGCTTCCATACTTCAACGCAGATGCACCTTTTACTACATCTATATGTTCAAAATTATTGGCATCTATATTTGGCGCGTGTTCTACTCCCCATTCTTGATCAGCGAGCTTTACACCATTGTTAATAATTGCAATTCTGCTACCATAAAGCCCATGAATAATGGGTTTTGAAATATTATTTCCGGTTTTCAAAGTTCCTACTCCTGAAATTTGAGCTAATAAATTTCCAAGATTTTCTGTGGAATTTTGAGTTATTTGATCTTTAGAAATAGTTTTCATTACCAAAGAACCGCTGTTTTTGTGTGTTCCGTGAAGCACGATAGATTCTATATCATGTTCATGATGTTCTAATAATAGGTCGATGGTTACATCTTCATTGATAGAAATTTTTTGCGAATACTCTTCGCATTCTGGATGATTGGCTTTTATTTCATAGTCGCCTTTTTTTATATTTTTAAAGGTAAAAAAGCCCTTAGTATCTGATTTTGTGGTTTGATTTCCTATGCGGATTGTCGTATTGGAAAGTGGTGTTTTTAGATGAAAATCATTCACATTACCTGATACGATATACGATTGTGCTTGCACTATGAATGCTCCAAATAGAAGCAATAGTGCGAAAAATATATTTTTCACTTGTTTTATATTAATTGTAAAGAATTTCGGAAATTGATATTCATTTTCCGACTTGAAATACTTAGAAATTATATAAAATTGGGTGGTCCGCGAAGATAAAATTGATGAATAGAAGATGAAGAAATTTCTAAACTTTGAAGTGAAATTTCGCTTTTTATTTGTGTTTGCTTGTAGAAGAAAACATCTTCGGATTTTGGCAAAAGAAATGATGCAGAAACAAAATGACAGGACAAACAATCGTCGCTATTGTTTACTGAATTTTGTTTGCTAAAGGTAGATGAAGAATTTTTAAAATTAAAATCTTTGTAGAAATATCCACCATTATGATTATGAAAATTGGCAGAAAATAGAAAAGCAAAAAGGTAGATGCTGCAAAACACCACCGAAAAATATTTTTTAAAATCTCTACTAAAATTCACAATGCAAAGTTATGGAATAATTTAATAAAAAAACCGCTTCATTTACGAAGCGGTTCATTTTTTATTAAAATATCTTATTAAGGATTTTGTTTACACAAAGAATTTGCGTCTAATTCCTGTCTTGGTATTTTCAAATTCCATCTTGGATCTGTATTGGCAATATTAAAAACGCTGTTTACTACTGTAGAAACATGATTAGATCCTACATCATCTCTTTTCAAGTTTTGGTTGAGTCTTTTCAAATCAAACCATCTGAAACCTTCTCCCCAAAGTTCTATTCTTCTGCTATCCATAATTTCTGTAATGTATGCCGCTCCTGTTCCTACTGGTGCTGTGTAAGAAGGATTACGGTTTTTCATAAATGTAGTGAATAAAGTTTTAGAAGTAGCTTCATTTGCACCACCAGCTCTTGCCAAAGCTTCTGCTTCTAGCAAATACATTTCTCCTGCTCTCATGTATGGTACATCTGCAAGACTTACCGTTGTGCTTTCTGCCATAAATTTCTGTGAAGTATATGGTTTTTTTACAAAAGTACTTGGAAGTCCTAAACTTGTATGCAAACCAGTAACATCAAAGTTTTGAGTTCTTACATCTGAAGCTGGAAATTTATCAAATAACGGTTTGTATATTGCTTTTGGAGCTGTTCTAATAGTAGAAGAGTTGTAATTTCGAGACATATACGCTCCAAAATTTCCAAAACCATCCGATTGGTCTGCAATAACTTCGCTTCCCCACATCCATTCGTCATTACTTGTAAGTTTATTGAATCCCGCTTTATAAGTTGCATTGCTCATTAATGTAAAACCTGTTCTTGCTTGATTAGCTAATGTTGCCGCTTCTAAATATCTACCTTCTAGTAAAAGTACTCTTGCTTTAATACCTTTTACAACTTCTGCAGAAAAGTGAGATTTATGCACTCTAGTTTTTCCTGTAAGTAAAGCTATAGATGTATTCAAATCTGTTTCTATTTGCTGATAAGATTGAGCTACCGTACTTCTTGGCATTGGTTCGTCTCCTCCTGTTAGTCTTAGGATTATACCTCCGTCTGCATCAGAATTTGTTCCACCAATAGTGTATCTTTTACCATAAATCTGCACCAACTGAAACATTGCCCAAGCTCTGTATGCATAAGCTACTCCGATTGCTTTGTCCCTCAATACTGTATCTCCAGTTGCTGAAGATCCTCCTCCTATTACTACATTTGCATTATTAATTATTTTATAATAAAATCTCCATGGATAGTTAGTTGCTGCACTTGTTTCTACATCTTGTGATAACCATCGAACTTCTGAAATATGCCAATTTAAACCTGTAGCAGTATGTACAAGATCATCTGCCATAGATTCGAACATTACAATATTACCTGTTTGTCCGTTATAACCTTGTCCGTAAGGTGATCTTACATACATATCTCTATGAATACCATTGATGATATTCATTAAATTATCTGCTGTTTTCACAGCTTCTGCTGCAGAGATTCCTTCTGATGTAGTGGTTTCTAAAAAATCTGAACTACAAGCAGAGAAAGTGATCATAATTGCGCCCAAAGCAGCAATTAAATATTTATTAAATTTATTTATCATTGTTTTAAATTTTAAAATGAAACATTTGCACCAATACTGAAAATTCTAGCAGGCGTGTATCTATTTGTAACCGTACCACTAAAGTTTTCTTGTGGTTCTAGACCTTTTCTTTTGGTAATATTCACAAGATTTTCTCCTGTTACGAAAAGACGAGCACTTGTAAATCCTAAAGCACTTGTGAAAGTATCTTTGAAAGTATACGTTAAGTTTGCTGAACGCAGAGAGACATAATCTGCATCTACCAACCAACGTGAAGACCCTTGGTTATACTGTGCTGCCATTGTGCTACTCAATTTAGGTACATCTGTTATATCTCCAGGATTTTGCCACGCTGTAAGAATATCTTTATGCAAAGAAATACCTTCTGCATATCCACTCATTTGTTGTGCATAATTTGCATCATAGATTTGCCCTCCAATTTGATAGGTTACCAAAGATTGTAAACTCCAGTTTTTATATCTGAAAACATTGTTGATGCTTCCAAATAGATCTGGAATAGCAGTACCTACATAGTCTTGTTTAGCATTTGCTGCGGTTGTAGTTACCCAAACACCGTTTAACTGTCTGTTTACTGAAGTAGTAGTTCCTACAAGTGCGTCTTTCAAAATGAATAGTCCATCACCATTTGCAGGATCTACTCCATACCATTGGTTCAAGTAATAATCATAGATGGAAGATCCCACTGTATATTTTTTGGTTCCATTGATGATTTCTGGTTGTCCATTAGGCAATTTTTGAATCTCATTTTTCAATGTTGAAGCATTTACCGTTAAATCCCAACCAAAATTTTCACTTCTTACAATTCCTAATGACAAAGATGCTTCAATACCTTTATTGCTCAAAGCTCCAATATTCCTTACAACAGACGCGTCTGGAAATCCAGAGCTAAATTGTACTGGTACTGCTAAAAGTAAACCGTCAGTTTTTCTATCATAATATTCTACAGAACCAGAAATTCTATTTTTAAGAATAGAGAATTCTAATCCAAAATCTAATTGCTTGTTACTTTCCCATGTAACAGTTGGATCCGTTTTTGTGCCAAAAACAACTCCAGGTTCTGCTACATTATTAAAACCTAAACTAAAAAGATCTTGATACACATAATAATTAATTGAACCATCAGAATTAATAACGTTATCGTTTCCAACTTCTCCATAAGAACTTCTCAATTTCAATTCATTTAGCCAGTTCCAATTTTGTGCAAAATTTTCTTTATTTACTCTCCAACCTGCTCCTATAGAATAAAAATTTTCCCATCTATAATCTGGTCCAAATTTTGAAGATGCGTCTCTTCTGAAAGACCCAGAAAGCAAATACTTCTCATCATAATTATAATTAAATCTAGAGAAATAGGCTTCTTTGTTATATACATCTGTAGTAGATTTTAAGTCGGTGGTTGTAATAAAATTAATCAAATCATAGTTATCACTTGCTATTTGACCAATTCTTCTACCATAGAAGTATTCATATTTGTATTTATTGTTTTCATGTCCTACTAAAACATCAAAACCATGATTACCTAAATTCTTTTTATAGTTTAATAATTGGTTGAATGTAACACTGTTTACAACACCTGTTGTTTTTGTAGCTGCTCCAGAACCAATTGCATCTCCTACTATTTTATTTGTATATGTGCTGTTATAAGTATTTCTGGTGTCATATCCCGCGTTTACTGTAAAGGTAAAATCATCCCAAAACTTAAATTCAGAATATACACGAGCATTTACATTGTAACCTTTTGTTAGATCTTTGTTCAAAAGATTTTCATAAATCGCATTTCTTCCTGTATATGCACCTGCAGCTCTTGTAGATGTAAAGTCATAGGTTGGGTTTCCATTTGCATCTAATGCTTGGCTTCCATCAGCATTGTGATTATATGGACTATAAATTGGTCCCATTCTTCTTGTAAAATAGTATGGATTTACCAAAGAACTATTATTATTTGAACCATCAAGAGCATTATTGGAAGTAGTATTGGATCCAAAAAGATTAATACCCAATTTCAAATAATCTCTCACTTGGCTATCTGCGCTTACTCTTGCTGTAAATCTTTCATAATCTGATTGTGCAAGGTAACCAGATTCATTCAAATATCCAAAAGAAGCAAAATAAGTAGTTTTATCATTTCCACCAGAATAACTCAAATCGTAATTCTGTCTGAAACCAGTTTTGAAAAGGTCTTTTTGCCAATCAAAATCATCATATTTTTTAGTAGCATTTGCCGCCAAAACTCCATTTACTACAACCATATTGTCTGCAACATTGGAATAAATATTTTGTTTCAAAACAGGAATTAGGTTTGTAGATGCGTAAGCATTTCCTTCTGCTAAAGTTTTTGTTGGATTACTAGAAAGATATCCATTACGGATAGATTGCCAAATAAGTGGGTAATATTCGTCTGCATTTACTTGGTCATACTCAGGAATACCACGAACAGTAACACCCGTATTCATAGAAAAATTCACAACATCTCTACCTTTTCTTCCTTTTTTGGTAGTAATCAAAATTACACCATTTGCAGCACTAGATCCGTACAAAGAAGTAGAAGCCGCATCTTTCAATACGTTTACTGCTGCTATATCATTTGGATTGATAGATGCTATATTTCCATTAAAAACTACACCATCTACAACATAAAGTGGAGAATTTCCAGCATTAATAGAAGAAAACCCTCTAATTCTAATGCTTGTTCCTGCTCCTGGTTGACCAGATCCTGCAACCACTTGAATTCCTGGAGCTGCTCCTTCTATTACATTACTTATATTTGTGATAGACCGTTTTTCAAAATCTTTTGCATCAATTTGCACATTAGATCCTACAACGGTTTCTTTTTTCTGTTTTCCATAGGCAACAACTACGACCTCTTCAATGTTTTTTTCTTTTAGAGAATCTTTTGCTTGTTGCGCACTTAGATTCTGACCTAAATAAAAGAGGACTCCCACCCCAATTAAACGAACTTTGTTATTCATACTTAACGTTTTTTAGAAATTAGTGCGTAAATATGTGAAATAAAATCCAATAAACAATCACTAATGTTAAACTTTCTTAACATCGTATTAAAAAACGTTAAATCGAGTGTGAAATTTTAAATAAAAAAGACTACAACTGCCTTATTTTAAGCACATTAAAAATATATTAAAATCCCAAAGTTTTTCAAATTTTTTTTATAAAATCGGACAATTTTGGTTGCTTTTAGACCAATATTGTGTCTTTTGAACTAGAAAATCTCCCCAAAAACCTCTCCCAAGTCAATTATTCTAGTTGAATTTTCCTAAAAGTTTAAAATTATTAAGAAATTAACATGGCATTCTTAAACTATATTGCCAAACATTGTACAATAATCACAATTCAACAAAAAGGTTTTGAATATCTATAATTATCAATGAGTTGTAAAAAATAGGTTAGAATTTTTTGGTTTTTGTTTTGTTTTTGAAAAAATACAAACGGCTTTCTAATATTTAAAATTCTAAAGCCGCATCAATTTTATCTAAAATTTTATCCACAGAAAGCTCATTTAAGCAAGCCCAATCTCCTCTGTAGCAAGTTTTATCTCCAAAAACGGAGCAAGGTCTGCATGTAAGATCTTTTATTTGAACCACATCTTTTTCCAATTGTCCGTATCCTAAAAAACCCGCAAAAGGATGTGTTGCTCCCCAAATAGAAACACATTTTGTACCCATCAAACTTGCAAGATGCATATTTGCAGAATCCATGGAAATCATCAATTTCAATTTTGAAATGGTTTCTAGTTCTTCTTTTAATGTAAATAATCCGGCTACACTTTTGGTATTAGGTATTTGTTTTTCCCATTCTTTCAGGGTTTGGGTTTCTTTTTCTCCACCTCCAAAAAGGTAGATTTTGTGATGTTTTGACAACTCTTTTGCAACCTCGAAAGACTTTTCTAAAGGTAACATTTTACCAAAATGCTGTGCAAATGGAGCAAAACCAATACCCGATTTCTCTATAGAAAGTGGACGCAATTGATGAGATAATGAAAGCGAAAAACCCATTTTACGGAAAACATCTGCATATCTTTCTACTGTTTTTTTTAATTGTTTTTTTTCTAAATTAGAAATATTGGTAAGGTTTACTTTTTCTTCTTTATCTTTATTTAATTTAAAAACTAAATAGTCTTTTACACGAAATATTTTATCTAAAATTTTGGTTCTTATTACATCATGAAAATCTGCAATATAATTTGGTTTGTGGTTTTTTATAAGCTGTTTGGCTAGTTTTTTTAACCCTAAAACACCTTTGTAATCATCTAAATCTACGCCTACGAAAGTTAGATTTGGAATACCCGAAAACAAATCTTCGAAATTTTTTCTGGAAACCATTATGATTTGTACATCATTATTTTGTTCCAAAAATTCTTTGAAAACGGGTGCCAACATTGCTACATCGCCAAAAGCTGAAAATCGATATGCGAGTATGGTTTTCAAGATTTTAATTGATATGCAACAGCATAATATTTCATTTGTTTCGTCATTGCCATCAATCCATTTGCTCTAGAAGGCGAAAGAAATTCTTGCAAACCAATTTTTGAAATAAAATCGAAATCAGAATTGATAATTTCATCTGTAGAATGTCCGCTGTAAATAGAAACCAAGAGAGAAACGATGCCTTTTGGCAAAATTCCATCAGAATCTGCTAAAAAATTGAGTTTTCCATCTTCATATTTCACATCAATCCAAACTTTAGATTGGCAACCTTTTATCAGATTTTCGTCTGTTTTTATTTCATCCGGAAGTGGTGGCAATTGTTTGCCAAGATCGATGATGTATTCGTATTTTTGCTCCCAATCTTCAAGAAAATCAAAATCATTGATGAGCGCTTCTTGTTTTTGTTTAATGGTCATTTTACTTCTGATTTATTACAAAGATAAAGATTTTTGGCTTGTAGTTTATCAATTTCTATTGTAAATCGCTTTCTACTTTTTTGAAAAGTGCTATTAATTTTGGTGCTTCATTTTCCCAACATATTTCTGATGAAGCAAAATTGAGATTATCCAAATAAAAACTTTTACCATTTTCTAAAACTATATTTATTTTACTTGACAATTCTTCAACGCTATGATTATCAATAGTTTCTCCAACTTTATATTGTGAAACTATTTTTTTCATTTCTGGGAAATTAGAAACCATAATCGGGATTCTTGCTTGTATATAATCTGCAATTTTATTGGGTAAAGAAAGATAGTAACTTTCTCCATTATTTTCTTCAATACTTAATCCTACATCAGCATTTTCGGTAATTTTTTGTAAATCTTTTGGAGGAATTTCTCCTAAAAATTCTATTTTATTTTTTAAACCTAAATTTTTCACTAGCAATTTGTATTCTTCTAATTTCGGACCTTTTCCTGCGATTAAAAAAGTAGCATTATCTATTTTTTGCATCGCCAAAATCATTTTATCTAAACCTCTTGAAGGGTTTATTGTACCTTGGTATAGAATAATTTTTGTTGAATTATCTTCAGTTTCATTTAAAATTAATCTCCTTTTCGGGAAATTATTGATTACCACAGGAGTTTGAATTTTATAATGATTTGCAAACCATTTTGCATAGCTTGGATTTGCCGTCATCATATATTTCACATTTGGAATGATCTTTTTTTCTAAATACCTCCAAATTTTTTGTGTAAATCTGCCTTGAAGTGAAGGCATTTCCGTGAAAATTTCGTGGCTATCAAAAACCAAAGGAATCTGTAATTTTTTAGAAATCAAATAATTAGGAAGCAAAGTATCTATATCATTTGAAAGTAAAATCGTATTTTTATCTGCATTTCTTTTTAAATACAAATATAATTTTTGATTAAATTCTGGATAAGCCATTTTTAAGCTTTTAGAATGTATCGTAATTCTGGTAACAGGATAATTTCTATTTATTTCTGGTAATCCTCTCCAGTTATTGCCTATCAATTCTACTTGATAACCGTTTATCAATAAGGTCTCGCAAACTTTTTCAATTCGTTGGTCTGTTGCAAGATTATTAAAAACGCTTATTAAGATTTTCATTTTTTATCTTTTTTTAATAAATGATAGATTTGAATTCCACATAAAATAGCATTAGGAATTATAATTGGCCAAAGCATTCCACTAAAAACACCCCAAATTACAAAACAAATACAACCAATTAAATTAATAACTCGAATTTTTTTTAAATCTTTCAACATAAAGCTTAAAACTACGAAAAAAGATGCGGCATAACCGATAACACTTATAATATCTGGGTTCATTCTGTAAAATTATAGTTCGCAAACCTAATCATTTTCTAGGAAATAATCTAAATTAAACTGACAGAACGTCATTTTTTCATATTTGGTAAAGTATTTGTAATTTTGAGGAAAATAAAGGTAAAAAGAATTACCTTTATCATTAATAATGATATTATTATTATGGATTATAAATTTTCTAAAGGTTTAGATGATGTTTTTAAACAAAGTAAAACCGAAGCAAAAAAATTAAATAGCGAATTTCTGAATACAGAACATTTGCTTTTAGGCATTATAAAAACACAAAATTCTGCAAAAGATTTATTGGTAAGTTTAGAAGTAGACCTTACCCAAGTTCGTAGAAAAATAGAAACATTGGGCTCTGTAAACTTAAATGTTTTCGGAGATAAAGCGATGAGCATTTCTTTCACGAAAATGGCAGATCAGGCTGTGAAACGATCAGAATTAGAATGCAGACAATATAAAGGAAGCGAAATAAATACAGTCCACCTTCTTTTAGGAATTTTGTATAAATACGAAGATCCTACTTCTAATGTTTTGGGAGCTTATGAAATAGATTACGAGAGAATTTCTAGGGAATATCAAAATTTATTAAAGAACTCTGGACAATTGCCAAAAATGAGCGATTATGAAGACGATGAAGAAAGAGAAGGATTTTCTCCGATGAGAAAACCACCATCTAATATAAGCAGTGGTAAAAGCAAAACCCCAACTTTAGATAATTTTGGAAGAGATCTTACCACATTAGCAAAAGATGGAAAATTGGACCCTGTAATCGGTAGAGAAAAAGAAATAGAAAGAGTTTCTCAAATTTTATCTCGTAGAAAAAAGAATAATCCATTGCTTATTGGTGAACCTGGAGTTGGTAAATCTGCAATTGCAGAAGGTTTGGCATTAAGAATTCATCAGAAAAAAGTTTCTCGTGTATTATTTGGCAAAAGAGTAATCACATTAGATCTTGCAAGTTTGGTTGCAGGTACAAAATACCGCGGACAGTTTGAAGAAAGAATGAAAGCAATAATGACGGAATTGGAAAAAAACAAAGATGTTATACTTTTTATAGATGAACTTCATACCATTGTAGGTGCAGGAAGTTCTACAGGAAGTTTAGATGCTTCAAACATGTTCAAACCTGCTCTTGCAAGAGGAGAAATACAATGTATTGGTGCTACAACTTTAGATGAATATCGCCAATATATTGAGAAAGATGGCGCTTTAGAAAGACGTTTCCAAAAGGTGATGGTAGAACCTACTTCTATTGAAGAAACCAATCTTATTTTGCAACAAATAAAAGATAAATACGAAGATCATCACAATGTAACTTACACAGATGAAGCAATTTTGGCATGCGTAAATTTAACAGCAAGATACATTACAGATCGTTTTCTACCAGATAAAGCGATAGATGCAATGGACGAATCTGGAGCAAGAGTGTATATAAAAAACATGAAAATTCCAACAGAGATTATAGATTTTGAAAATAAAATAGAAACTATAAAAGCTCTAAAACAAGAAGCTGTAAAAGCTCAAGATTATCTAGAAGCCAGAAAACTGAAAGATGAAGAAGAACGTTTGCAAAAAGAATTGGCATCTTATCAAGAAATTTGGGATAAAGAAGTAAAAGAAAAGAAAGAAGTAGTAACAGAAGAAAATGTAGCAGAAGTAGTTTCTATGATGAGCGGAATCCCTGTAACTAAAGTTGGCAAAAACGAGCTCGACAAACTTGCTAAAATGGACGAAATGCTGAATGGAAAGGTAATCGGACAAGAAGAAGCTGTAAGAAAAGTAGTGAAAGCCATCCAAAGAAACAGAGCTGGTTTGAAAGATCCGAATCGCCCAATTGGAACTTTTATTTTCCTTGGAACAACTGGTGTTGGTAAAACTGAGCTTGCAAAAGTTATGGCAAAACAGCTTTTTGATTCCGACGAATCTCTTATCAGAATTGATATGAGCGAATACATGGAAAAATTTGCAGTTTCAAGATTAGTTGGAGCTCCTCCAGGTTATGTTGGCTATGAAGAAGGTGGACAATTAACAGAAGCTGTTCGTAGAAAACCTTATGCAGTAGTACTTTTAGATGAAATAGAAAAAGCACATCCAGATGTTTACAATATTTTATTGCAAATTCTAGACGAAGGTTTTGTAACAGATTCTTTAGGTAGAAAAATAGATTTTAGAAATACTATTATTATTTTAACTTCAAATATTGGAACACGAGATTTGAAAGATTTTGGTGATGGCGTTGGTTTTGGAACAGCAACAAAAAAAACGAATACGGATGCAAGAGCAAGAAGTACCATAGAAAGTGCTTTGAAAAAAGCTTTCGCACCAGAGTTTTTGAATAGAATAGACGATATTGTGATCTTCAACAATCTAGAAAAAGAGCATATATCTAAAATTATAGATTTAGAACTTTCTAAATTATACAATAGAATAGAAAAACTAGGCTACAAAGTAGAACTTTCTAATGAAGCGAAAGATTTTATCGCAGAAAAAGGTTGGGACAAAGATTTTGGAGCAAGACCATTGAAACGTGCAATTCAAAAATACATAGAAGATCTTTTGGCAGAAATGCTTGTAAACAAAGAGTTTGAAGCAGGAGAATCTGTTCTTTTAGAAATGAATGAAGAAAAATCTGCATTAGTTGGTACAGTTCAGAAAGAAAATGAACAAGAAAAAGCGAACTAACTTAGTTTAAATTATAATAAACAAAACCCCTTTCAATATATAATTGAAGGGGTTTGTTTTATTATATTAAATATTTATTATTGTTTTTCAAATTCTAGCAACTCAACAATTTATATTGATTTTAAATATCAATCAAAACAAATGATAGATTTATAACGCTCAAAAAAATTCCGTAATTTTACATTTAATATATACAATATCACTATGGAATTCCACTATCAAGAACCTTTCCCAATTCTGAAAGACGATACGCAATACAAAAAAATCACTTCAGAATATGTGAAAGTAGAACAAATCGGCAATCGAGAAATTTTAAATATAGATCCAAAAGCTTTGGAAATTCTTGCCGAAAATGCTTTGGCAGATGTTTCTTTTATGCTGCGTTATGCACATCTTCAAAAACTAAAAAACATCATTGATGATCCAGAAGCAACCGATAATGATCGTTTTGTAGCCTACAATTTATTGCAAAATGCAGCAGTAGCGATTCAAGGTGCACTTCCATCTTGTCAAGATACTGGAACTGCAATTTGCGTAGCCAAAAAAGGTGAAAATGTGTACACAGGATCAGAAGATGCAGAATGGATTTCCAAAGGAATTTACAACACTTACCAAGAAAGAAACTTAAGATATTCTCAAATTGTACCTTTAACGATGTTCGAGGAAAAAAATTCTGGCTCCAATCTTCCCGCACAAATAGATATTTATGCAACACAAGGAAACGAATATAAATTTCTATTTCTTGCTAAAGGTGGTGGTTCTGCCAACAAAACTTTCCTATATCAAAAAACAAAATCTTTGCTCAACGAAAATTCTTTAGACGCTTTCGTTCGCGAAAGAATTATGGATTTGGGAACAGCAGCTTGTCCACCTTATCATTTGGCTTTGGTGATTGGTGGAACTTCTGCAGAAGCTAATCTTGCTGCGGTGAAAAAAGCGAGTGCGGGATATTATGACCATCTTCCAACCGAAGGAAATATGGGTGGTCAAGCTTTCCGAGATTTGGAATGGGAAAAAAGAGTACAGAAAATTTGCCAAGAAAGTTCTATCGGTGCTCAATTTGGTGGGAAATATCTAACCCACGATGTTCGCGTAATTCGTCTTCCGAGACATGCTGCAAGTTGTCCTGTTGGAATGGGAGTTTCTTGTTCTGCAGATAGAAACATTAAAGGAAAAATAAACAAAGACGGTATATTTCTGGAGCAATTAGAAACAAATCCTATGCAATTTTTACCAGAAACAGCACCTCATTTGCAACCAGCAATTTCTATAGATTTAAATAAACCAATGCCAGAAATCTTGGCAGAATTATCCAAATATCCTATTAAAACAAGATTGAGTTTGAATGGAACTTTAATTGTTGCGAGAGATATAGCTCATGCAAAAATCAAAGAACTTCTTGATAGCGGAAAACCGATGCCAGAATATTTCAAAAATCACCCAATTTATTATGCTGGTCCTGCAAAAACTCCAACAGGAATGGCTTCCGGAAGTTTCGGACCAACAACTGCAGGAAGAATGGATGTCTATGTAGATGAATTTCAATCTCATGGCGGAAGTATGATAATGCTTGCAAAAGGAAACCGTAGCAAAGACGTTACGAATGCTTGTCATAAGTATGGCGGATTTTATTTAGGATCTATTGGTGGACCTGCAGCAATTTTGGCAAAAGAAAACATCACATCTGTAGAAGTGGTTGATTTCGAAGAACTTGGCATGGAAGCAGTACGAAAAATAGAAATCAAAAATTTCCCAGCATTTATTATTTCCGATGATAAAGGGAATGACTTTTTTGAATCTATTGCACATTAAAAATTTACTGAAAATTTTTAACTTTTTGAACAAAAAAATCGCTGCAAATATTTGCAGCGATTTCTTTTTGAACCAGAGCTAAAGCATTATTTCTTAATTGCTTTCACTGTTTTTTCTTTTCCGTCTTTGTATTTTAATGTTAAAATATACATTCCAGATTTCAATTCACCTAAATTAATTTGAGATGATGGTTTATCTATAGTTTTCACTAATCTTCCAGATAAATCTGTTACAGAAATTGAAACCAAATCTCTAGCATCAGAAATGTTGATGAAATCTGTAAAAGGATTTGGATAGATACTGATATTCTTTTCAGAATCTACTTCATTGGTACCCAAAATATCACAAGCAGAATTTACATCTACTGCTACAGCAGTTCTTGCACTTTCACATTTAGTAGATAATTGCCAATCGTAAAAATAGTAATAGGAAGTTGAAGTTGTATTTCCTGAACAACAGTTACCATTTGTAATAGACATTACTGAAGGTACAGTAACAGGGTATCCTCCCCAAGTAGTCCCAGATTCTCTAACTAAACCAGTTACACCTCCTGAAACAGTCATCATCATTAATTTATAATTTGTACCAGGTACAACTGTAAAATTAAGTGGAACATAAGTTTTTACATATGGAGAAACAGAACCTGTAAGATTTACGGTAATGGTTTGTAAAGTAACAGCAGGAGTTACTCCGCCATTTTGCAATGCAATCACCACTGTTCCAGCTCCTGTACCTATTGGATAAACATTTACTCCTTCGATTGTAAATGCGGAAGTAGCATCAAAAAACAGACCTGCTTCTAATGTATAACCACTTGTAGATATTGCATTTGCAACTCCACCCGTTTGTGATGATCCAGTGGAAGCTGAAACATAATAATTTGTAGACGCGGCTAAAGCTGGTGTAGTAAACGGACTTCCTGTTCCTGCAACTGTTCCACCAGTAGCTGTATCATACCAATTTATTGTAGCTCCTGCATCTGCAGTTGCTGTAAGTGTTGCAGTATCATTCTTACACATTGGAGTAGGGCTTGTACTCGTTGTTGTTCCTGTAATTGCAGGTGGTTGACATGGAGTAAATAAAGTACCTAATGCACTCCAAGTGCTTATATCAGCTGAGCTACATTTAGATCTTACCCAAACAAAATATCCTGAAGAAGGAGTAAGACCAGATATTGGTGTTGAATTTCCTGTAATTCCTGTAACATTAGGTACAGTTGCTGCAGTAGGTGGAGTATTCGATGTGCTGTAGTAAACTTCATACCCACTTCCAGGAATTGTTGTGGAAGCCGTCCAAGTTACATTTCCTGTTGTTGGCGAAGTGCTTGTACCCGCTACATTTGATGGTGGCAAACAAGAAGGTGCCATTTCCCAATACACATCATCATAATATAGTGTTGTAGATAATGTACCAGGATTTTTAATTGCCAATCTTGCATTTGAAGGTACTGTTGTAGGTATAACTACAGTATATTCTGAATCTATACTTGTATATGCAGTATTTGTAATGTTTTTAGATTCTAAAAGTACAAACGAAGTAGCATCTGCAACATTTGTTACATATCCAAATTCTACTGTTCTTGGTGCAGTACCAACTTTCATTTTCAACCTTAACCAATGTGTTCCCGCATTTATATTTCCAAAAACTGGCAAAACTACAATTGTTTGGTTTGCTGGTAATGTACTATATTGATATAAATTATTTGGTGTGGAATTGGGTGACGAAGTTGAAATAGTTTGAGTTCCTGCTCCACTGATAATTCTATCCCAACAATTTGGGGTAATACTACCAGTTGCATATCCATCAAAATTTTCAAACATATCATTCATTGGAGCACAAGCAGTATTGAAATTAGGCAATCCTACCCAACTACTTGCATCTGAAGAACTACATACAGCTCTTACCCATACGTAATATTGGCTTGAAGGATTTAAACCGCTCAAACTTTGGGTTAAACCAGTAACTCCTGAAAAATTAGGGGTAGTGGTAGAAGTTGGAGCAACATTACTTGTACTATAATAAATGTCATAACCATTTGCTGGTGCAGAAGCGGAAGCGTTCCAAGCAAGATCTGCAGAAGTAGTGGTAATATTACTAACTGAAAGCGAATATGGTGCTAAACAAGAAGGTGGCGTCCACATATATGTCAATCCATCTGCTGGCATTCCTGGAGGACTTACAGTAAAATTAAAAGCTTGTGTACTGCTGTTTGCAATGCCTGCAGTAGAACTTCCGAAAGCCAAAGTTGTGGCATTTAATCTATTGTTAAAATCTGCATTAGTTGCACCACGAAGTCCTATTTGAACAGTAGAAGCTACATTTGTACTACCTATTAAAAAACTACCAGCAGAATATACTGTAGAAATAACATTCGTAGTTTCTGCTAATCTAATCTGAAATGAAAATATAGAAGCTGCAGTTGTAGATATAGAATAAGTAGGTCTAAAATTTTCCCATTGAAAAACAGCTACTCTATTTGGTGCGGTACCTTCTACTGTCCAACTTATATTTCCAGTTTTACCTGATATATTATAAACAGAATTTATACTTCTTCCCCATGCAGAAATAGTTCCGTTCCATGCAGTGGTTGCAGAAATTGGAATGGTACTAGTTACTGCACCAGTTCCAAACATTAGGTATCCGTTTGTAGAAACAGTAAGGTCTGTATAGTTTTGATTATTAAAGTTAAATCCAAAAGGTAAAGTTACAGGAAAAGATGTATTGTACAAAGATGCTGCCGTAGAAGTATTAGCAGTTGCAGTTCCAAGCACAGTTCCAACTATAGTAGAATAAGATCCATTGCTTTGCGAAAAAGCATATGCGTTAACTTGTGCTTTTATTGCATTAGTTCCAATAAAAGCTAGCAAAAGCAAGACTAAGCTTTGCCAGACTGTTCGTATTTTACCTTTTGGCAAAATCCCATTGTAGATTCTCGTCATAATTTTAAAAGTTTTAATAAGGTGCTAATTTATGTAAAATATAGCAAAAACCCCTTATTTTCTTTATGTGAATTTAACACAACTACTGTATTTATACAAACAACGCAATAAAATATAGGTATAAATGCGTATTATGTAATTTAATCCTGTTTATTTATGGTTTTTTTGAGGAATATACATTTTGAAAGATTTATTTAGTTCAGATTAAATAATTGGGGACAAAATATTTTATCCAAACTTTCGGAGCAAAAATAGCCAAAAAAATCACGCAGCCCTTTTATTTGTTAAAGAAAGTAGGGCCAAAGTATTTTTCATGTATTTTTCAAAGTCTTCTTTAATTTCTACCATTTTTTGTACGAAAAAATCTAAATCTACCCCTAATTCAGAGAAAATTCTAACATATAGTTCTATGATAATTTCCCATATTTTTTCAACTATATTTCTCTCTACTATTACTCTTTGGCGTGTTTAAACAATGCTCCCAATGTTTCATAATCTTCAACTCTTTTAAATCCTGCAGTATTTTCAGTTCTTCTTTTAGTAAATTGATGGTCTAAATCCTTTTTTCTAAGTCCTCTTTTGCCAGATTTTCCAGGTTCATTGTGGATGGAAAAATCCAATGGCGTAAAACTTTTTCCGTCCCAAAAACCAAGCGTAAGTAACTTTAAACCAATACGATAAGAGTGTTTACAATGATCGTAAACTTTGCCAATTTGCTCAATTGCTTTGCCGGATTTTTCAATTAAACTATCATCAATAATTAAAAAAGAGTTTGTTTTTTCTTGTTTCGAATCTGCAATGCTTCTGTTTTCAATAATTTTAAAAACTTGTTTCACGAATAGAAACATTATTTTTCGCCAATCAATTCGCTCATTTTTCATAAAATCATAAAATACATCTTTCTTACAATCAATAGTTTGCGATTTTTTTGAATGAAAAAAGCTGCAAATATTCTTAAGGTCAAAATACTGTAAAACAAATAAAATTTGAAATATTTTAGCCCTATTTTCACCTTTAGTTTTGGATTTTGAGAACAAAACATTAATGTATTTGAGGTCAAATTCTTTCAGAATATCTCCGAATGTTTTTAAAAAAATAGTGTTTGTAGTGCAATATTTATCTATTTCTGATAAACATTTTTCACCTTTGTTCTGTTGCATATTTCAAGTAGTTGGAATTTGTTCTTAACTATCTCAAATTTAAGCATTTACCTTGAATTATGCAACACTTTTTGTAAAATAAACCACTGATTTTAAAGGAGTTAGCAACTCCGAAAGATTAGTTATTAATAAATTTACATTGGTTTTGAATAAATTATAATGGGCAATCTAAAAAAATAGATTGCCCAAAATTAAAGAATAATTTTCTAGTCAATTTTATCTAACTATTAATTTTTCTGTGGTTTCTGTTTTACCAGAAATAATTTTTACAATATAATTTCCTTTTGTTAATTTAGAATTTACGTTTAAAATACTGTTTTTTGGTGTTCCTGTTGTTTGATATACCATTCTTCCTGCCATATCTACAATTGCAACTTGAACAGTTTTAGTAGTTAAATCCCCAAGTTTTATACTAAATACGCCATCGTTTGATGGATTTGGATAGATAGAAATAGTATTGTTTTTGATTGTATTATTCTCTGTACCCAATGTAGTATTAGTAATTGTTACCATGTAATCTTCTACTTGACCATAAGCAATTGTAGTAGCACAACTTGCATAATTATCGTCTCCACCTACAACCCTCATTCTCAAAGGTGTATTTAAAGTTACACCTGTAGAAGGAATAATAAAAGTAGTATTGGTTTGAACTCCAGGACTTACAGAGAAATTAGTTACTACTTTCTCATCAGTTTCATTGAAGGCACCATCATTATTATAGTCAATATAAACGTTAAAAACATTGGTATTCGTCATGCAAGACACTGTAATGGTTTGTGGGTTTTGTACCGTGGATAAAGTAGTAGAATATTTCGTATTGCTGCAAACCAAAAGGGAATAATCGTAATATGTTTTGTTGGCATTAGAAGCGTTACTAGCTACTGATGTATTATTAATTGTTCCTATCTTTACCAATGTTGGTCCAAATTGCCAATTACCTGTGGTTGTATTGGTTACATTTGGTACACAAGATGCGGCTACAAGAGTTGGCGAGCTTGATGGTGGTGGCGTTCCACCAAGTGAGGTTGTTAATCCACTTCTATTTGCTAAAAACATTGCCAAACCTCTATCCTTTTGTCCTTGTGTAAATAATCTGCTAGAACTGGTGTAATTCATTACATTATACTGTACGTTATTCCAACCAGCAGTATCACATGGGTTTACGGAACCGTTCAAAGGCAATGGACTTACCCCTAAAAGACTTTTTGTAGAGGGTGTATCGCAAACCAAATCGTTATCCGTTGCACAACCACCTGCAGTAACTGTAGGACAAGCTGATGTACTACCAGTGTTAAAAGGATGATTTAATCCTAAAGAATGTCCGAATTCATGTGGTAATGTAGTAGGATCGTTAACATCTATAACAACAGAAGCCTTCATAAAAGTATCGAAAGAAGCATCTGGATTGGTAGGAAAACTTGCATATCCTTGTAAACCAGAAGTTTGAGAAACTGGAACGGAATCAAAAGTATTTACAACATAAATATTATAATATGCTTGTGGATCCCATCTGGATAACGCTCTTGCTTGAACAGGAGAAACACCATTCGTATTATCGCTATTTAATCCTGTAGTTGCATATTGAGGATATGTAGCAGTAACATTTATTTGATTAATTCCTGTGGTGGCAGTACAAGACGGAGATCTTTTTGCCAAAACCAATTTGAAAGGAATGATAACTCCACCTTGTGCAACTGTGTACCAATCTCCACCGAAAGTAGTAGCGTAAAATTTATTGCAATCATCTATCCATTTGATGATTTCTGCATCTGTTCTCAAAGGAGTACTGCCGTCATTCATTAAGTGAACTACTACAGGAATTTCATAGATGGTTTCTACTTTTCCTGTTGTAGATCCATGTCCATTATCTCTTAAGAATTTTTGAATATCCATTCCTAATAATTTAGCTTCTGCTTCTAAGCGTGCTTGTTTAATGGCTGGATTTGCTTTTTCTAATCTCGCTTGGTTTTGATCAAACGCACATTTTTCTTGGGCATTTGAATAAAAATAGCACAATGTGAGGGCTACTAATAATAGTAATTTTTTCATTTTAATAAATATTTTAAATTGACTACAAACTTAAATTTTTAGAAAAGTTCAAACAATATGGGTCACCCCCTATTTTTGCATTTAAATTTTTGAATTGTTCAATTATTTAAATTAACACTTTTGCCAAAAAATAGAAATGATAAAATAAGATTTTTTATTATTTTGCACTAAAAAAGCCATCATGTAGAATGAAAAACATTCTGTGTTTCTTAATTATATAATTTCTAAAAAAATCATGTTTATAAAGAATAATAAACACCTTTTTTAGCACAAAATAAATCCCCTCTATATTTATCCTTCGTGTATTTTTACTTCTTAAATTTAAAAGTTTCTTCTTTGCCAGCATTTTGATAGATCAATATGTAAACACCATTACTATCATTCTGAAAAGAAATTGTATTACCTCTTTCGGCACCAGCTTTAAGAAGCTTACCAGACATATCGAATATTTTATAATCGCCAAAACCATCTTTTGCATCGTTAGAAATCATTTTTATTTGTCCATCTTCTTTACTATAAAACACTGTAGCAGATTTTTTTATATTATCACTCACAGCAAGGGTTGTGTTTGTAATTTTGAGACCAGTAACTAAAACTGAAAATGGTCTAACTGCAACTGGTGAACTAGTACTTTTTTTGATAAAGGCATACATAGTAGTATTTGCTGTGGTAAATGCAATATTCGCTTGTCTATAGTTGTCAACATTATTCACAAACCAAGTACTGCTTACAGTTGCTGCAGCATTAGGATTCGTTACACTTAAGGGTCCAAAAGTATAGGCATTTATTTGTGAAAATTGTGATTGATATTGTCTAAACAACATATCAAAATTATAAACCAATCTGCTGCTAGTGTTATTTACTCCATTTGCTGCGGTTTGTTCTGTACCATCATCATCTGTCCAGCAAATTGATGCTCTTGCATTACCACTAGCAAATACACCTTGTAAATAAACTTCACTATAAGAATCATTTGTAGGGTTAGTAGTAAATTCTACCAATTTTGCACTTCCCCCATTTTGCATTTGTTTAATAGTTTTCGCTGCATTTTCTACATTTAGAATTCCCCAACCAAATTTTGCATCTGGTCCCGGGTTTCCTGCATCGTCTGCAGTATGAAGCATTAGTGCTTTCAAAGAAGCTGCGGTCATATATTTATTAAACAAAGAAAAATAATATTGTTGTAATAATAATCCAGCTGCAGCGGCTGCAGGTGCAGAGTATGAAGTACCGGAAGAATTACCTGTAACGCCAGTATAGTTATTATTTCCTGTGTACAAAGGAACATTTATAGAAGATCCTAATGTTACAATATCTGGCTTCACACGACCATCATCTGCTGGTCCCCAATTGCTGTAATTAGACATTGTATTGTCATTATTTATTGCACCAACTGTAACTACATTTTTAGATGCAGAAGAGCCAGTCATATTATCAAACCCCACAGCCGAAGCGTTTCCTGAAGTTTGCTGCTCATTTCCTGCTGCTACAAATGGAAGATAATTTAGAGTAGTTTTTAATAATGCGTCCCATGCTTTTGCTGTTTCATCATATGCACCATAGTTCCAGATATTATTGGTAGTAGTATTTGAATAGCCATAAGAATGGTTGGAAATTAGGAATCCGTTTCCAGAGAAACTCGTCATTTCTGCTAAATCATTATCCCAATCGTAATTTTTGGTAGTCGCATCTGGAGCAATTCCACGTGCTGTAGCAGCATTTGGATCAGTACTACTTGTTAATATCTTACCCACCATAATTCCTGTAACTGCTTGCATGTGATTGTTTCCCCCCGAATCATTTGCAGGTTGTGAAGGTTGCATTGTTGCATTTCCTATTAAAAGTTCATGATTAGAGTTCACTTGTCCACCATCCCAAACACCAGCAATCATACTAGTTCCAGTGATGTTTACGCCTACACTTCCACCAGTATAGAGTGCGTTTGACTTTGAATTTGAAACTTGGTTGGCATCTTTTGTACAAATATAGATTGGATTTCCCTCTCCGTCTATATGATGCAGCATGTATGCATTTCCATCTTTGGTATACGTTTTTTTTGAATCTGGATTTGCCAACAAATAATTAGAAATTTTTTGTTGTTGTTTTTGATAATCCACTTGAAATTTGGTTTCCAAAAGAGAAAGTTCTTCCTTATTGATGGACTTTTGGATTACAGTACGCTGTTCTGCTGTTTGTGCAAATGCATAAGTTCCTAAAAAGAAACTTGCAATGAGTATTGATTTTTTCATTTTAATAAATATTTTATATTGACTACAAACTTAAATTTTTAGAAAAGTGAAAACAATAGGGGTCACCCCTCATTTTTTAGGGTAGAAATAATAGAATATCAACCCTTATCTTTCACTTAAATTAGTTTTAACATTATAAAAAAAGTATTTTTGTTTCATAGTCAATCTAATGAATCCAACGAAACTTATTTTATTTTGTATTTTATTTGTTTTAGTTTTAGTTTCTTGTAAAAAAGAAAGTAGAGTTGCTACTACTGATGCTGCTTTTTCAAAAAAACTGGAATGGTTTAAAAAGGAAAAAAACTATGCAGATTATAAAAATTATAACAAAAAATTCAAATTAGCATATGATAGTTGCATTCGCAATAAACAATATGAAAAAGCGAAGATGCTTTTATACCATTTTGATAATTTAGTTTATCATAATTATGCAAATGACAGTTTGTCATTAGTAACAACAACAAAATTTTTAAACCAAGATTATCCAGTTGAAAAAGATTCTACTTTTGCAATGTTACACTTATTTGTGAGTGATCAATATTCTCTAGAAAATAAATATGAAGAGAGTTTAAAGTATGCCAACAAAACCCTTGAACTAAATAAAACTATTAACAATTTCAATATTAATAACAGAGCTAACAATATATTAGGAATAGTTTATGTTTATATCAACAAGCCCAAAAAAGCAATATCACATCTAACTTCTATGTTAAAAGTTAATGAAGAGAAAAACAATTATTACGAATTGGGTGCTGTTTATTATAGTCTTGGCGAAGCTTACAAATTGTTATATGCAAGAAATGAATCAAATAAATTTTATAATAAAGCAGCTATAAATTTTAAAAAAGCAAAAGACACTTCTTATTATTTTGCACTAAAATCGGCTTTTATTATTAATGAATTTAATGATAATAACGACACTTTAACTGCCTTAAAAGCTATTGATACATTTTATAAAGAATTTAAACCTTATAAGAATCCAAAAGAAATTGACATTAGCTACTTAAATGACATTCACTATTTAAAACATTTTTTGAAACGTGATTATGATTCGGCTCTTTATTACAATAATAAAGCAATGGATTATTACAAAAAAGGGAATGAAAAGTCTCTACTAAATGGTTACAAACTTACCGAAGAAGTGATCTATTTTAGAAAATATAAAAAATTAAAAAACGAATCTGAAATTATTAAAAATGCTCAATTTTTTGAAAGTGAAAACAACTATTATGATAGCCAAACTTTGTATGAGATTTTGTATGAAAATGCAAAATCGAATAACGATAATGCAAATGCATTACAATACCTTGAAAAAGTAGTTATTTGTAATGATTCGGTTGTGGCACAAAACGTAAAAGGCCAACTTTTTGAATTTGATAAAAAATACCAATCTGAAAAAAAACAAAAACAAATTGCCACACAAAATGCAGAAATTGAGAAAAATAAATTGTATATTATTGGTTTACTGCTGCTTTTAGGAATTTTTACCTTAATAGTTATCCTATATTTGAATAAATTGAAACGAGACAAAATAATACATGAGAAAAAAAAGAATGAAGAATTTATCGTCAATTTATTAGAAAATGTAGAATTAGAAAGAAACAGAATCGCTTATGAATTGCATGATAGCGTGAACCATTCTTTGTTGAGCGTAAAAAATGCAATTTTGAGTAAAAAAGAAATAAAAAGCGAATCGATCTCTGATATCATCGAAGAAGTGCGAGAAATTAGCCGAAATTTGTATCCTGTGATTTTGGAAAAAGTAGGATTAGAAGAAAGTATAAAAAGCTTGAGCGAAAATTTTTCTAATGAAACCAGCCTTTTCGTAACTGCGAAAATCAATTATCAAAATAAAGTAGAAAAAAGCAAAGAGTTACATCTGTATAGAATCATTCAAGAAGCGCTTAATAACACGCTGAAACACGGAAATGCTACAATTTCTAAAATTACTATTTCTACAGACGAAAATTTTTTAAATCTTACAATCAAAGATAATGGAGAAGGATTTGATGTAAGGCAACAGATCAAAAGCAAAAATTCTTTTGGTTTGCAAGGCATTTTACAAAGAGCTCAAGCAACAAATTCGGCTTTAGATTTAAAATCTAATGAAAGTGGAACTACAATTTTAATAAAAATGCCTATAAAATGAAGACAATCATCATTGCAGACGATCATTCTATTACGCTTTTGGGAATGCAAAATTATTTGAAAGACATTGGCTACAACGTAATTGGCGCATATAAAGATGGACAAACTGCGTACGAAAATGCGATACAATTAAAGCCAGATGTTTTGATTTTAGACATCAATATGCCGATCATGAACGGTTTGGAGGTTTTAGAAAAAATTAAAAAGGAAGAACCGGAAATAAAAGTGATTATTAACACCATGCATAATGAGAAATTCATCTATGAAAAAGCCAAAAACAAAGGCGTAAATGGTTATTTATTAAAAGAATTTGCGTTGGAAGAGGTCGCAATTTGTTTAGAGAAAATTTTAGACGGAAAGGATTGGTTTAGTCCGCGATTAGTAGAATTAACCGTTGAAGGAAAATATGAAAAAGAAGTAGAATATATTGCTTTACTTACCGCATCTGAAATGAAAATTTTAGAATTGATTGCAAGAGATTTTAATACAAAAAATATTGCAAATAAACTCTTTATCAGCGAAAAAACAGTAGAAAATCATAGAAGTAATATCATCAAAAAACTTCAGCTGCCCAATGAAAATAATATACTATCAAAATTTATCTATCAACAAAAAATATTAGAACTTTTTGAAAATAATATGATTTAATAATTCTCTTCTTCTCCTTTCATTTTCTCGGCGTTTTCTGCCATTATTACAGAATATTTTGGATAAAATATTTTAGTACATGACAAAAAATATAACCTGTTGAAAATCAGTTAAATAAGTCAAATA
>CAXYUO010000005.1:0-29578 GCA_964292185.1 uncultured Frigoriflavimonas sp. | reverse complement strand
AAATGGAAACCCTTTGCCAATTTATGGGGACGGAAAATATACAAGAGATTGGCTTTTTGTAGTCGACCATGCAAAAGCGATTCATCAAATATTTAATGAAGCAAAAACCGGCGAAACCTACAATATTGGTGGTTGGAACGAGTGGAAAAACATTGATTTAGTTAAGGAATTAATTAAACAAATGGATGCGAAATTAGGAAATCCAGAAGGTCATTCTGAAGCATTAATAACTTACGTGAAAGATCGTCCCGGTCACGATGTGCGTTGTGCAATAGATGCAACAAAACTGAATGAAGAACTTGGTTGGAAACCATCGGTTACTTTTGAAGAAGGGCTTGGAAAAACGATTGACTGGTTTTTGGAAAATAAGGAGTGGTTGGAGAATGTAACTTCAGGAAACTATCAAGCATATTATAATAAGCAATATTCTTAATGTTGAAAAAACTGTTATTAATTTTCGGAATTATATTTTGTGCATTTGCATTTGCACAAGCACCTCCTGCTCCATCGATGCCAAATGAATCTCAAAGTATTTTAATTGATGAACTTATATTGGCAAGTAATTACGAGGCATCATTAAAGACTTATGGAATGCAATATATGTATTCTAAAATGTATATTTATAAAAATGGAAAAAGCATTCAGGTTTTAAATGAAAAAGAAGCAACAAAAATTTTAAATGATTTTGATTTTAATGAATTCAAGAATTATAGCATATATAATGCTTTTGCAAATGTTTCAGAAGAAAATTTAAAATTGTTGATTAAATTTTACAAATCAGTTAATGGTAAAATTGATGAATTTGGCAATTTGTTTTTTAATAATAGTGTTATTATTGAGAATTTCAATGGTTATATAAATACTGAAATTGAAACAATTCAAAAGAAAAAGTAGATTATTTCATTTAGATAATTGAAGAAGTAAGAAAATGAACAAAGAACAATTCAACGTATTACTACCTTTAAAAATTCAAGATTTAGTATCATTGCTTATTGATGAAAGAAATATGAATTTTGATGAAGCGTTAGATTATCTTTATACTTCAAAAATTTATGAGCAATTATCTGATGAATCAACCAAAATATGGCATTTAAGTTCACATAAATTATTAGAAATATTGGAAATTGAAAAAAAAACCGGCAAAGTTGAACTGCCTGATTTTGTTTAAACAATGATTACATTAAAACCTCAACAAGAATTTATAATTTTTTGTCTTGAATTATTTAAGACAGAGAAAAAGATTGCTGGGAATTCTGCCCTAAATATCTTTAGACAGAAAAAAGTTTTAGATTATTTAGATAGCGGTTATGAAGTTTTGCACACGCAAGGTGCGAATTATATTTTAGCAGACATTTTGGACTACCTAAAACATCACAAATGATTTTATACCACGGTAGCACAGTAGTAGTAGAGAAACCATATTGAGTGTTTGAGTGTTTGAGTGTTTGAGTTTAGTAGAAATTTTTAAAAAACAACAGTATGGCAATTGTAAAAATTCATAAAGATTTAATTGTTTATCAAAAAGCATTTTCTGCAGCAATGGAAATTTTCCACTTATCAAAAAAATTTCCTACGGAAGAAAAATATTCACTCACAGATCAAATACGAAGATCTTCTCGTTCGGTAAATGCTAACATTACGGAAGCATGGCGAAAAAGAAGATACGAGAAATCTTTCATAAATAAATTAAATGATGCAGATGGTGAAGCGGCAGAAACTCAAAATTGGTTAGATTTTGCATTCGCTTGCGAATATATAAATGAGGAAACTTATTTAGAATTGTATAAAAAATATGACGAGGTTCTTGGAATGATTGTTTCCATGACCATTAACTCAGAAAAATGGACATTCTCAGAAAAAAAGAAATAAATATAGAGTAACTTTAACAGTTGTAAGACTCAAAAACTCAAAAACCCAAAAACTCAAATACTCACTATGAAAGGAATAATATTAGCCGGAGGTTCCGGAACAAGACTTTATCCACTTACCATCGCAGTAAGCAAGCAATTGATGCCAGTTTACGACAAACCGATGATCTATTATCCACTTTCTACGCTACTTTTGGCGGGAATACAGGAGATTTTAATCATTTCTACTCCACATGATATTGGTGGATTTGAAAAACTTTTGGGAGATGGTTCTTCTATTGGTTGCAAAATTTCTTATAAAGTTCAGTCTTCTCCAGATGGTTTAGCACAAGCTTTTATTTTGGGCGAAGAATTTATTGGTAAAGATTCTGTGGCTTTGGTCTTGGGTGATAATATTTTTTATGGAGCAGGTTTGCCACAACTTTTATCCAGCAAAACCACTGTGAAAGGCGGTTGCGTTTTCGCTTACCAAGTTTCAGATCCGGAAAGGTATGGTGTGGTAGAATTTGATGAAAATAATAAAGCCGTTTCTATAGAAGAAAAACCAGACGAGCCGAAATCTCATTTTGCCGTTCCTGGTTTGTATTTCTATGATAATTCCGTGGTAGAAATTGCGAAAAACTTGAAACCATCACCTCGTGGAGAATTAGAAATTACAGATGTTAATAAAATTTATCTTGAAAAAGGACAATTAGAAGTTGGCGTAATGTCTCGCGGAACAGCTTGGTTAGACACTGGAACTTTCGATTCTTTGCACGATGCTTCAGAATTTGTAAAAGTTTTGGAGAAAAGACAAGGTTTCAAAATTTCTTGTATAGAAGAGATTGCTTACAAAAAAGGCTTCATCAACAAAGAACAATTGCTAAAATCTGCCGAAAAATATGGCAAAAGTGGTTATGGAGAATATCTGAAAAATTTAGTAAAATAATTTTGGCGAAAAACCTCTACCTCAAACTGATATTCGCAATTCTGTTGGCTTTTACGGTCAACAGTTTTATGTATTTTGGTTTTGTAAATAGTTATTCTTCCAAAATATTTAGTGGCGCCAGTTTCCAAGAGCAATTTCATTCTGGGATATATCAATATCGCATTTTAAGTGGTTATTTTTTGCTTTGGATAAACGATTTTTTGTCCACTTTCGATTTTGATTACGAACTTTTTAAGTTAAAATTTCTGAATTCTAATTCAGAACCGAAGATGTATTTATCTTTCTATATTTTGAATACGTTTTTCATCATACTTTCTGCGATGATGTTGGTATTCATTTCAGAATCTAAACAATTTATTGCTACCAATTCCGAGAAATTACTTTTGATTTCGGTGGCTATTTTTAGCATTGCTTTTTCGCAATTTGTGATTGTTCCTTATGATGTTTCTAGTTACTTTTTTCTGTTGGTATTTTTCTATTTTTTGCTTCAATATTTAGAGAAAAAATCGAATGTACACCTCATCATTTTAAGTGTAGTCATTCTCATTTCTACCTTCAATAGAGAATCTTCTGCTTTATCGCTTTCATTGGCTGCAACTCTTTTGTATGCGAAATTTGGATTAAAAAAAGAAAGTATTTTGCCTATTTTAGTTCTAGGATTGGTGTTTTTAGGAGTTTACTTTGGAATTCGTTTGACTTCAGAAAATTTCACTACCAATGATGGAAATTTATTTCTCAAAAACTTCACAGAACCGAAGAATATTATGGGGATTTTGTTTTGGTTGGTGTTTTTTGTTTTCACATTATTATTAGCAAAAGACAAAGCAGCAATTAAAAATATTTTACTATTTCATGTGTTTTCAATTCCATATATAATCTTGTGTTTATACAGCGGTATTTTGTATGAAATACGACTTTATATTCCAATATTTTTAACATCATTAATGTTGAGTAGAATTACAATTTCAAAAATTGCTTAATTTATCTTATATTTGCAAAAAATTTATAACACAAATGAGCGATTCTCAACAAGAATGGACGGAAACCATAGAAGCCAAGCACTCGCTTTTTGACTTAAAATTAAAAGAAGTCTGGCGGTATAAAGATTTGGTTTACATGTTTGTGAAGCGGGATTTTATATCTAGTTTCAAGCAAACTATTTTAGGCCCTATTTGGTTTTTTGTAAACCCAATTTTAACCACTTTGACGTATCTTATCGTATTTGGAAAAATAGCAAACCTACCTACAGATGGAACTCCACAGTTTTTATTTTATCTTGCAGGAGTTACGCTTTGGAATTTCTTTTCTTCAACATTAACGGGTGTTTCTTTTACTTTTTCTGGTAATGCTGGTATTTTTGGGAAAGTATATTTCCCAAGATTGGTAACGCCAATTGCGACAACTCTGTCTAATTTTATGAGATTTGGTGTGCAATTTTCTTTATTCCTCATTACTTGGGGATATTTTATGTTCAAAGGTAATCTTCAGCCAAATCTTTGGGCTTTGATGACGCCAATTTTACTAATCATGCTTGCTTTATTTGCATTAGGTTTAGGAATGATTTTTTCTGCATTGACTACCAAATATAGAGACATGCAGATGTTACTTGGCTTTGGCGTAAGTTTATTCATGTATCTTACTCCTGTTATTTTACCTATTTCGTTTTTTAAAGGAAGTTTCAAGGTTTTGGCAGACATCAATCCACTTTCTCCAATATTTGAATGTTTTAAATACGGATGGTTAGGTTCTGGAACATTCACTTTAAGTCAATTAGGAATTAGTTTCGTAGTTATTTCGGTAATTATGTCAATTGGTGTTGTTATATTCAATACGGTGCAAAAAACATTTATGGATACGGTTTAACAAGAACCAAGGTAAAAGTACAATTCAGTAAAATATAATATTAAAAATATGCTTGCAATAAAGGCAGAAAATATATCAAAACAATACCGACTTGGACAAGTAGGAACGGGAACGCTTTCACATGATCTCAATCGTTTTTACCATAAATTACGTGGGAAAGAAGATCCTTATCTGAAAATTGGTGAAGCCAATGATCGCTCTACCAAAGGCGAAAGCGAATACGTTTGGTCTCTTCGGGATATTAATTTTGAAATTGAGCAAGGTGATGCAGTAGGAATTATCGGGAGAAATGGTGCAGGTAAATCTACCTTATTAAAACTTTTAAGTAAAGTAACTAAACCAACTACAGGAAGCATTCGTTCTAATGGAAGAATTGCCTCTTTATTAGAAGTTGGAACTGGTTTTCATCCAGAAATGACAGGAAGAGAAAATATTTTTTTAAATGGTGCTATTCTTGGAATGACGCGAAAAGAAATCTCCAGAAAATTTGACGAAATTGTAGATTTCTCTGGTGTAGAAAGATATATTGATACACCTGTAAAACGCTATTCTTCCGGAATGTACGTTCGTTTAGCATTTGCAGTTGCCGCACATTTAGAATCTGAAATTTTGATTGTAGATGAAGTACTTGCAGTTGGAGATGCAGATTTCCAAAAAAAATGCTTAGGAAAAATGGGCGATGTTACTAAAAGTGAAGGAAGAACAATATTATTTGTAAGCCATAATTTAACTGCTGTAAAAGGACTTTGTAAATCAGGAATTTTGCTAGACCAAGTAAGAATGATGTTTTCTGGTGGCATTGAAGAAACGGTTATAGAATACCAAAGAAAGAGTTTAACTAATTCTAGCTATCTACACGAAGGCAATTTAGAAAATGCATTAGGAAATGAAAACATTCGTATTGTAGAATTTTCTGCTTCTCCACAAAACGGACAATTAATAGACATCGATTCTGGAGTAAACGTGAAATTGAAATTTTTCAATAATTCTCCAAATATCAATCTAGATGCTACTTTTGAATTAAGAACCTTTGAAGAATTGGTTGTATTTCATACAGGTGCATTAATTACTAAAAATAATGATTCTGAAAAACGTTTTTATGAAGTAAATTTTAATATTCCTGCACAATTTTTAAATGCAGGCAACTATTATTTTAAATTAATATTTGGCAAAAACCAAAGAGAAGCATTGTATATCAATGAAAACATAGTTTCTTTTGAAGTAGAAAATGTTAAATTAGGAACTAATATAAGTGTAACACCTGGTTTGATTAGACCTAAGTTTGATTATAAAATTTATTAGATGAAACCTAGAATCATTCAACTACCTAAGATTGCAGATCCACGTGGAAATCTTTCTTTTTTTGAGCACCCAAACCAATTGCCTTTTGAGATTGCAAGAACCTATTGGATTTATGATGTTCCTGGTGGAGAAACCAGAGGTGGACATGCTTTCAAAGAACAACAAGAATTTATAATTGCACTTTCAGGAAGTTTTGATGTAATTATACACGATGGAAAAAAAGAAGAAAAAATATCATTAAATAGATCTTATACAGGTTTATTAATACCAAAAATGTATTGGAGAAGTTTAGAAAATTTTTCTACAAATTCGCTTGCATTAATAGTATCAGATAAGGTTTATAATGAAAACGATTATATCAGAGAATTTGAAGATTACAAAAAATTAAAAGATGAGAAATAAAATTTCAGTATTTGATTGTGCTGTTATTGATCTTGGAAAAATAAACTTTTCTGAAGGTAATCTCACTGTGGTAGAAAATAATTCTACCTTTCCCTTTGATGTAAAAAGAGTATTTTATTTATACGATATTGCTGGTGGAGAAAGCAGAGGAGCGCATTCTCATTTAGAATGCCACCAATTTTTAATTGCAGCTAGTGGAAGTTTTGAAGTTTCTTTGGATGATGGCACTTACAAAAGACAAGTATTTCTGAACAGACCAAATATAGGCTTACATATACCTCCCGGAATTTGGGCATCCGAAGAAAATTTTTCTTCGGGCGCAATTTGTTTAGTTTTAGCTTCTCATGATTATAATGAGAATGATTATATTAGAAATTATGAAGAATTTTTAAAACTTATAAATGAGTAAAGTATTAATTGCAGGATGTGGAGGTGCACCTTCAGAAGGTGTTGTGAACTCGTTATTATTGGCAAAAGATGGTGAAGAAATTATTGGTATTGGTAGCGAACCCACAGATTTGGTGCTATCTAATGTAAAAAGAAAATACGTAGTTCCTTATGCTGATGCACCAGAATATAAAAAAGAATTATTTAAGGTTTTAAATAAGGAAAAACCAGATTTATTTCACTGCCAAAATGATTTAGAAATTTTTGAGGTTTCCAAAATTAGAAATGAAATTTTGGATGCTGGTATAAAATTATTTATGCCAACTCATGAAGTAATCGATATCTGTGTCAATAAATTTAAATCTTATGAAAAATGGGAGAAAGCTGGTGTAAAAGTTCCCAAAAACATTGCAATTAATAATGAAACTGATTTAAAAAAATCTTTTGACAAACTCGGTAATAATGACGGCAAAATTTGGATTCGTTTTTCTGATATTGGTGGTGGTGGAAAAGGAGCATTGCCAACAAATGACTTTGAATTTGCAAAAAGATGGATTGACAAATTCAACGGATGGGGAAACTTTTGTGCGGCAGAAATGTTAACTCCAGACACTGTAACTTGGTTATCTATTTGGCATGAAGGTGAATTAGTTGTTGCACAAACTAGAATTCGAAAAGGATGGACACACGGGAATAGAACTTTATCGGGTGTAACAGGTGTTACCAAAGTGGGACAAACTTTTTCTGATGATATTGTAAACACCGTTTCTATAGATGCTATAAAAGCAATTGACCCTAAACCTCATGGGATTTATGGTGTAGATATGGCGTATGATTCGCAAGGTTTTCCGAATCCTACAGAAATTAATATCTCCAGATTCTTTACCACTATTTTGTTCTTTACCGAAGCAGGTTTGAATATGCCAAAAATTTTTAAAGACATCGCTTTATATAACAAATTCCCAACTTTAGAAAAGAAAATAAATCCACTTCCAGATGGTTTGATGTGGATGAGAGGAATGGATACCCATCCCAAATTAATGACAAGTCAAGAAATAAAAGAAGATATAATTATACTTTAAACTGATGGGTAAAATACTTATTACAGGATTAAGTGGTTTTATTGGGTCAAATTTGTTAGATTTTTTGAAAGAAAATCATGCAACAAGTTTAGATAGAATAATTGCATTAAGCTCTGTAAAACAAGAAGGTATAGAAACCATTATATACAAGCATAACGCTTTATTAGAGGGGATTGTTCTCCCAGATTGCGACACTCTTATACATCTTGGAGCATGGATTCCTAAAATAAGTAATGATGGAAATAATGTCAATTGTAGTAATTCAAATATTTTTTTTACCGCAGAACTTTTAAATCTTTTACCTTCTTCCATTAAAAATATTATATTTATCAGTACCGTTGATGTATATGGGGAACAAAATGAAGTGATTACAGAAAATACAATGACAACTCCCACTTCATTATACGGAAGTTCCAAATTATACTGCGAAACAATGGTCGCCAATTGGGCAAAAGAAAGAGAAATTGGCTGCCAAATTTTAAGAATCGGGCATATTTACGGTAAAGGCGAAGATCAATACAAAAAATTGATCCCAATTTTCATCAATAATATTTTGAATAATGTACCAATTTCAATTTCTTCATCTGGTGCAGAAAAAAGAAGTTTTTTGCATGTATCAGATTGCGTAAGATGCATTTGGGAAGCCATACAAATACCTACGAAAACGAACATTATCAACATTGTTTCCGAACACCCAAAAAGCGTGAAAGAAATTGCAGAATTGCTTGTCGAAATTTCTGGGACCAACGAAACCATAAATATCCTCAATCAAAATATTAAAACAAGAGATTTGGTTTTTAATAATACTTTGATGAAATCTTTCTTTGGCGAAGAAAAAGTAAAAATTGAAGATGGATTAAAAGAAGAGTTTAACTATTTTCAAGAAAAAATATGAATTTATTTTTAGATTTAGACGGAACATTATTCGATTCTAGGAAACGGCTTTTCAATTTGTTTTCAGATTTAACGAGCCAAACCCTTTTATCATTTGAAGACTATTGGGAATTGAAGCGGAATATGCACAATCATGCTTTTATTCTAACAGAATTTTTAGCTTATGCACCAGAAGAAATTGATATTTTTTCTAAAAATTGGATGCAATTAATTGAAAGCGAAAAATATTTAGACGATGATTTTCCATTTGAATATACAATTCCAACTTTAACTAGATTTAAAGAAGAAGGCCATAAAATAAACCTCATCACCGCAAGACAGTCCAAAATAGGGGTACAATATCAGTTAGACAAATATAAAATGACTTTCTTATTCGATGAACTTTATATCACCGAAAACAAAAAGTCTAAAATAGAATTATTGCAAGACGCAGCAATTTCTACGAACACACAAAATATAATTTGTGGAGATACAGGATTAGATATTCTTACAGGCAAAGCATTTGGAATGAAAACTTATGCAGTATTATCAGGTTTTAGAAGCAAACCTTTTTTAAAGAAATATTCGCCAGATTTTATTATTAATGATATAATTGAATTGTATGAAGCCAATAAACACTAAAACAAGACTTAAAAAACTTTCGGTAATAAAACAACTTGTAAATTTTGTAAGAATTGCAATGTTGCCAAAAAAAGTAAATCATGGTTCTAACATTAGAATACTGGGGAAAAACGCTTACTTCAAATTGCCTAAAAATGGTTTTGTATCACTAGGAAATAATGTAGTTTTAAATTCAGATGAAAAGAACAGCAATACCGCATTAACGACCAGATGTAAATTTGTAACAGGATACGAAGGTAAAATTATCATTGGAGATAATTGTGATTTAAACGGAACTTGCATTGTTTCATATGAGGAGGTTTCTATTGGTAATCATTGTCAATTTGCATCTTCATCACTCATTTCAGATACAGATTTTCATCCGGTAGATTCTGAGGCACGACTTGCACAGATGAATGGAGACAACTTTGATTTTAATCTAGTGAATAAAGCCAAAATTAGTATTGGTAACAATTGCTGGTTTGGATGGGGAGCTGTTGTACTAAAAGGTGTAACTATTGGCAACAATTGCATTATTGGTGCAGGTGCGATAGTGATAAGTAATAGTACGTTTCCTGATAATTGTTTAATTGCTGGAAATCCTGCAAAAATTATAAAAAAAATATGATTAAATTCCTCGATCTTCAAAAAATCAACCTTCAATACCAAGAAGAAATAGAAGCTAAACTTTTGCAAGAAATGAAAACTATTAATAAGAATTTATGTTAAAAAAACTAAACTTTATTGAAATTTTTCTACTAATGGTAGTAGAGATTATAGTCTTTATTAAATTTTTCATTAATAGAGATTATTTTTTTGATGACACTTTAATCTATGCTAGATATATTAAGAACTTTAATAATGGTTTTGGATTAGTTTATAACAAAGATGAATTATTTAATGGATTGACCTCGCCACTTTTCACCTATATAAATTTATTTATTACATCAATCACGAAACTTGACAATCAAATATTTTTAAACAATTTCATAGGATATATATTTATTTCATTTTCTATACTACTATTGTACAGTGTTTTGAAAAAACTAAAATATAGTTTTATTGTTACAGCAAGCATTTTAATACTCTATGGATTAAGTAACATATATTTGTTTTTGGGAATGGAAACAGGTCTCTATTTATTTCTCATAATTGCACTGTTTTATTCCTATCTTAATAAAAAATATCTTCTTTATTTTCTCATAAGTGGTTTACTGATAATTACCAGAACCGAAGGCGTTTTCTTTATATTTACAACTGTCATTTTATTCTTGGTTGAAAGAAAAAGTTTTAAAAAAGTTTTTTTTCTGTATTCATTAGTACCAATTTTAATTTTAGTTTTACATTTTAGTTTTAATAGTATTTATTACGGCAGTATCTTCCCAGATTCTTCAAAAGCAAAAATTTTTCATGGTATTTCTAAATATTGGGGAAATCAGAATACATTTATTGATGGCGCATTACAGTTTTTAACTTATGATTATAAAAGCAGGGGTTATTTTAAGTACTTATACTATATTATTTTATTCTTAATTCCAATAGCATTTATCTTTAAGAAAAAAAACATCTTTGATTATTATTTATTAATTTCTAACGTTTTACTAATTTTATTTTACCTATATTTTAATGTACCATTATATCTATGGTATATTGCACCATTAATCTTTACTAAAATTTACTTTGTAGTAATTGGAGTTGAATTTTGCGTAAATAAATTCATAAGAATTGAGAAGAATAAAACACAATTAATTTTTTCTTCTCTAATAATTTTCCTTCTTGCTTTTACATTTAATTACAATAGATCTCATGTAAATTCTAGCGGTCCAACTAATGAACAAAGAGAACAGCAATACATTAAAATATCAAAATGGATTGTTAAAAACACAAGTCCAAACGCAAGCATAGGAGCAGCAGAGATTGGTATAATTGGGTATTATACGGATCGTAAAATTATAGACTTTTGCGGTTTAATAAGTAAAGACAATGCACGGTTTTTATCTGAAAGGAAACCAGATGCTTGTATAGAAAGACATAAACCTTCTTATGTATTATTAAATTCTCCAGAATGGGCATTCGAACCACAAATGGCAAAAAGGCATAAAAACTATATAAAAGTAAAATCTTTCAATTTTAAAGGATTTGAAATGTATAAGAGAGTCTCGCATTAAAAAGAAACTACTAAATTCTACTCATGATAAAATTCCTAGACCTTCAAAAAGTAAACCTTGCACACCAAGAAGAAATTGAGCAAAAGCTTCTCGAAGTTTTTCGTTCTGGTTGGTATCTTTTGGGAAGCCAAGTGAAAAATTTTGAAGAAAAATTATCCAAATACGTCAGTTCACCTAATGCAATTGGTGTGGCAAATGGTTTGGATGCTTTAAGATTGATTTTTAAAGCTTACCTAGAATTAGGACAAATGAAATTTGGTGATGAAGTGATCGTTCCTGCAAATACCTACATTGCTTCGCTTTTGGCAATTACCGACAACCGATTAAAACCTGTTTTCGCAGAACCTGATATTGATAATTACAACCTAGATATTTCAAAACTAGAAGCGCTAATCACGCCAAAAACCAAAGCGATTATGGTCGTTCATTTGTACGGACAAGTTTGCTGGAGCAAAGAACTAGAAGCTTTGGCAAAAAAGCACGATTTAAAGATTATAGAAGATAATGCACAAGCAATTGGTGCATCTTGGAACGGCATCAAAACTGGAAATCTCGGTGATGCTGCAGGATTTAGCTTTTATCCTGGCAAAAATTTGGGCGCTTTAGGTGATGCAGGTGCAGTAACCTGTAAAGATGATCTTTTGGGAAGAACCATCAGAACATTAGCCAATTATGGTTCCGAAGAAAAATACATCAACAAATACCAAGGTTTGAATAGCCGTTTAGACGAAATACAAGCCGCGGTTTTAGATGTAAAACTGAAATATATAGATGCTGAAAACGATAAAAGAAGGAAAATAGCAGAAAGATATTGCGCAGAAATTAAAAACCCAAAAATTACGCTTCCACAAATTCCTGAAAAATCCGAAGAACATGTTTGGCATTTGTTTGTGATCAGAACTGCAAATAGAGCAGAATTGCAAACTTATTTGCTAGAGAATGGCATCCAAACATTAATTCATTATCCTATTCCGCCGCACAAACAGAGAGCGTATAAATATTGGAATAATTTATCTTTCCCGATTACAGAAAAAATTCATGATGAGGTTCTCAGTTTGCCAATAAGTCCGGTGATGGAAGAAGAGGACGTTTCAAAAATTATATCTGTAATAAATGATTACCAATAAGAAACTTATTCACTTAGACGAAAATCTTAAAAAACAGTTACAAACTGAGATAGGAGAAAATAATTTCGATTACGCTTTACGACTGATCGAGTTATCTGCACACTTACAGTATAATTATGCCTTTAATGATTCTTTGTATGATAAAACATTAGAAGATTCTTTAAAATTAATTTCAGATCAACTTTTCAAAACGGAAACTATTTCTGCAAATGAAAATACCGTTTTATTCTATGATTTTTTTGGATATGACAATCGTGGTTTAACGCAACAGTATTTGCGGGCATTAAAACGGCTGAATAAAAGAATCATTTTAGTTTTTGAAAATAAAAGCAGACATTATAAAAACGAAGCAATTTTAGCAGAAATTGAAGATTACAAAGATAAAAATATTTATTATTTGAAAGGTGAAAATAGAATTGAAAAATGCGAAAGTCTTTTTAAAATCGTTTTAGAAGAAAAACCAAAGCAGGTTTTATTACACCTAATTCCGTGGGACACTATTCCTTACATGGTTTTTCATCAAATAATAGGGATTGAAAGATATCAGATCAATCTAACGGATCATACTTTTTGGTTAGGCGTAGATATAATAGATATAAATATTGAGTTTCGTTCTTATGGTCTGAATTTATCAGAACAATTAAGGAATATTCCAAAGCATAAAAATAAAATTTTACCTTATTATCCTATATTATCAACGACTAAATTTCAAGGATTTGATTTTGATTCCAACGGAAAAAAAATAATTTTTTCTGGAAGCACTTATTATAAGGTTTATGGAGATAATTTAGAATTTTTTCATACCATTCATAAATTATTAAAACTAGATGAAGATTTAATTTTTCTACTTGCTGGAAGTGGGAACTCGGACACAATTACAAATTTTATTTCAGAGAATAATTTGAAAGAAAAGATTTTTTTGCTTGGTGACAGATACGATTTATATGAAGTAATGAAAAGAGTTGATTATTACATTTCTACTTTTCCTTTTACTGGTGCATTGATGACGCAAACTGCCTTTGCAACAAATATTCCTATTTTTGTATACGTAAAAGCAGATTATTTATTTAATGATCTCGAAGATTTATTTTACAAGAGCATAAATTTCAAAAACATAAGTTCAGTAGACGAATTAATAATATCATTTTCAAAACATCTTAAAAATGACCACGTAAAGAATTTAAAAAAAGAATCAATAATAAACGAGGAAGAATTTGCGGAAAATTTAGAAAAAATTTTTGATGGTGAAAATCCAATGGGATATTTAGAAAAAAGGGTCAGGATTTCTGACTCTCATAAAAAATTTAATGAATTAATGATAGAATCTGAGAATTTGTATAATCCACAGTTTGAAAATACTGTAAAAATTTATCTATCGCATTGGGAAAGTTTCAAAATGATACCAAAATTCCGATCAAAATATTATAAAAAACTTTTGAAAGAAAATAAATTACTATTTTTAAAAACTATTTATTATCATTTAAGAAAAAAATTATGAACTTCCTGATTAAAATTTTTCATAAAATATTACACTCAAAAGCTTATAAAAATTATGCGCAACTTAGATTAGATGAATGGGCACGGAAAAATTTTAAGGCATTTGGCTCACACTCTACTTTACCATCAGAACACTGGATCAAAAATCCAGGGTACATTACTATTGGAAAAAATTTTAGCTCCTTGTTTAATTTAAGACTGGAAGCGTGGGATCAATTTCAAGATGAGAAATTTTATCCTGAAATAATTATTGGTGATAATGTTATCCTAAATTCAGATGTTCATATAGGCGCAATTGATAAAATTACCATTGGAGATAATGTTTTAATGGCGAGTAGAATTTATATTTCTGATCACTCTCACGGTAATATCGGCAGTGAAGATTTAGATAAAACACCGGCAAACAGACCTTTAATTTCCAAAGGACCAATTGTTATAAAGGACAATGTTTGGATCGGCGAAGGAGTTTGTATATTACCAAACGTGACCATTGGAAAAAATTGTATCATCGGAGCAAATGCTGTTGTGAATAAAAGTTTTCCTGATAATTGCGTGATTGGCGGAATTCCAGCAAAATTAATAAAAACTATAGAAAAATAACAATGAATAAAATAAAACCTCTAGCCTTTTATCTTCCACAATACCATCCTGTCCCAGAAAATGATGAGTGGTGGGGTAAAGGTTTTACCGAATGGACAAACGTAACTAAAGCTAAACCTCTTTTTGAAGGGCATGAGCAACCACTTTTACCAGCGGATCTGGGATATTATGATTTGCGAGTTGCAGAAACCAGAGAGCAACAAGCAGAGATGGCAAAGAAGTATGGCATATATGGTTTCATTTATTATCACTATTGGTTTGGCAATAAAACTCAACTTTTAGAACGGGTGGCGAAAGAAGTTTTGGACACCAAAAAACCCGATTTCCCCTTTTGTTTTTGCTGGGCAAATGAGACATGGTCTGGAATCTGGCACGGATTATCTAACAAAATTCTTGCAGAACAAGTATATCCTAGTAATCAAGATTTAAAAGATCATTTTTATTACCTATTACCCTTTTTTAAAGACGAGCGGTATATTAAGATAGATAATAAACCAGTTCTTGTGATTTATGACGCATTAGATATTGAAGCAAAAGCACCTGATTATTTGAAGAAATTTGATAATCTCGCCAAAGAGAATGGTTTTGACGGATTTTATCTAATGGCAAGTAATAAAAACGAAGACGATTACAAATACGATAAACTTGGGTATGAAGGTAAAATTTCTAATTCTTTCACCACAGCATGGAGACTTCATATGAATAAACCACTACCGATCTCTGCAAAAGATTATTACACGAACCGGATTAAAGGTCTTTTGGGAATGAAAACAAAATCCTTCGAAAAAACAGTAGATGTTCAGGATGCTGAAGCAGTAGTAAAAGATTTAACTTTTAAGGAAACCAATGTTCCAACATTTCCTTGCATTATTGCGAATTGGGACAATACTCCAAGAAGTGGAAAAAGAGGTCTCGTTCTAGGAAATAACAGTCCGGAAATTTTCGCAAAACAAGTTAAAAAAGCAGTATCCTATCTAGAAGAAAAAAATTATCAAAATAATTTTTTAATTGTAAAATCCTGGAATGAATGGGCAGAAGGAAACATTTTGGAGCCAGATACCAGAAATGGTTTTGGATATTTAGAGGCTTTCCAAAAAGCGCTGACTAAAAAATAATATTTTAAGAATGCCAAATCCCCTTATTTCCATCATCGTTCCGTGTTACAACCAAGCTCAATTTTTGGATGAATGCTTGCAATCTGCACTAGATCAAAGTTTTCAAGATTGGGACTGCATTATTGTTGATGATGGTTCTACTGACAGTACAAAGTTGAAGGAAAAGAAATCTTACTGAATTTGCAACTTAATATGAGATTAGACCAAATTACATTTACCAGATTTTTAGCAGCATTTGCAATTGTTGTATTTCATTTCGGACAAAACATTTTTCCATTTAATAATGAAAATTTTTCTTTCTTATTTGCAGGAGCAAATCTGGGTGTAAGCTATTTTTTTATATTATCTGGTTTTATAATGGTTGTTGCTTACCACAAAAAGTCTACTATAAACTATGCAAACTATTATAAAAATAGAATTGCACGCATCTATCCTATTTATTTCTTAGCTATAGTGATAAATATATTACCCATTATTTCAAAAATAAATACAATTGATTTGGGTTTAAATTTGGCTGTAATTCAAGCTTGGTTTCCAAGTAGGGCGCTATCTATAAACGGTACTGGCTGGTCTATTTCGGTAGAGTTTTTATTTTATGCATTATTTCCAGTTCTTTATAATGTTTTATACAGTAAAAAAAAATTCAGAGTACTTACAATTACTGCAATCATCATAATTTTTATTGCAAGTCAATTTTTTCTTAATTATTATTTACAATCAAATCTATACCAAGGTTATCCCTCCAACAGCCATAATTTCATTTTTTACCACCCACTTATGCATCTCAATGGCTTTTTAATGGGTAATTTAGCTGGACTATTTTTCGTGAATAGCAGCAGCACAAAAACTAGAAATTATGATTGGATCATTATCCTCCTCGTTATCATTACTGTAGCTCTGCTTAAATTTGGATTTTGGGGTTTAAATTTACATAATGGTTTGATGGCTATTGTATTCCTACCACTCATAGTTTTTATATCATTTAACAAGGGATGGCTTTCTAAAATATCTAAAAATAAATTTCTCGTTTTTTTAGGAGAGATAAGTTTTGGTATTTATATTTTACAACTACCCATTTTCCATTTTAGTAAAATAATTCTAGAAAGTATTGGCGTAGTAAATACTTTATATATATTCTATATCAGCAGTTTAAGTCTAATTATTTTATCAAGTGTAAGCTATATTTACATAGAAACACCTTTAAGAAATTACATCAAAAAATATCCATTAAATAAAAATGCAAAAGTATAAGTGTAAAAAAAAATAAAAAAGATTTAACTTTAACTATATTCGTACTGTAAAAACTTGCTATGACCCTTCCCCTTATCTCCATCATCGTTCCTTGTTACAACCAAGCTCAATATTTGGATGATTGTCTCCAATCAGTTCTCGACCAAACTTTTCAAAATTGGGAATGCATTATTGTAAATGATGGATCTCCGGATAATACAGAAGAAATTGCTGAAAAATGGGTGCAAAAAGATGGGCGTTTTTTATATTTTAAAAGAGAAAATGGTGGCGTTTCCGCAGCCAGAAATTTTGGAATAGAAAAAGCAAAAGCAGAATGGATTTTACCCTTAGATGGAGATGATAAAATCGCAGAAAAATATCTAGAATTAGCAACTTTAGAAATGCTTAATGAAACAGATATTATCTATTGCAACGCTGAATATTTTGGCGAAAAATCGGGCTCAATGATTTTAGAAACTTTTAATAAAGAGCATTTGATTTTAGAAAATCAAATTTTTTGCACAGCATTTTTAAAAAAAGAAGCTTGGGAAAAAATTGGTAGGTATGATGAAAATATGAAACATGGGTACGAAGATTGGGAATTTTGGCTCCGATTTTCTTCCTATTATGCAAACCTAAAGGTAGAACAATTGAATTATACTGGATTTTATTATAGAATTAAAGAAGTTTCTCGCAATGTAGATGTTATGAAAAACAATGATATTAATGTGAGAGACTACATTATTAGAAAACACAGCGAGTTGTATTTTAATAGTTTTTCCGTGTTTTATAAAAACTACAGCACTGCAAAAAAGCTAGAGCGTGAAAATGAGGAGCTTTTGAAAATTACAAATAGTAAACGGTTTAAATTGACCAATAAAATATTCTCAAAATTCAAATTGTAGTCTGAAATCATTGAATTTATTAACTTTATTTTTTCTACATTACTACCACCACTAGTTATTTTTTAAAGAAAGTAATAAAAAAAATTAAAAAAACTTTTTATCAAAAACTACATGAACCAACTCGCCATAATAATTCCCTATTACAAAATTGATTTCTTGGAAGAAACCATCAAATCTTTGGCGAAACAAACCAATAAAAATTTCACGCTCTATATTGGAAATGATGCAAGTCCGGATAATCCAATTCCGATCATCCAAAAATATTTTGATGAAAATGAATATCAATATTTTGATTTTAAAGAAAATTTAGGAGGAAAAAACTTGGCTTTGCAATGGCAAAGAATTCTGGAAAATGTGGAAGAAGAATGGTTTCAAATTTTAGGTGATGATGATATGATTTCTGAAAATTTTGTGGAAGAATTTTATAAAAATCTACCTTCTATAAAACATGAAAACATAAGCGTTGTAAGATTTTCACAGGTTTTGGTTGATGAAAATGGAGCATTGCAAACAGATTTTACACATTACAAAAAAATAGAATCTTCTGTAGATTTGTGGATTCAAAAAATGTATGAAGGACATCGATCTAGCCTTTCAGAACATGTTTTCAAAAAAAGCAGCTGCGACGAATTTAAATATAAAGAATTTCCTTTAGCTTGGCATTCAGATGATCTTGCTGTTTTAGAATTTAGCCATTTTGGTAAAATTTACTTCATAGAAGAAGCAAAGGTATTTGTTCGAATTTCTGCCATTAGCATTTCTGGAAATACAAAAAATAAAGAATTTGAACGGCAAAAAATTGAAGCACGCTATCAATTTTTAGGTTTTGTTCTCAATAATTATTACAAGAAATTCGACAAAGATCTACTGCTAAAATTAGTTGATGTGCAAGTTCAATTCTGCTGGAAACATTACAAAAAATTGAATCTCAACCTTGCAAAAATTTATATTCACACCAATGATTATAAAAAGATTCTGGGCATTTCAAGAAAGAAATATTTGTTGTTTCTACGTTGTAATCCGCAATATACTTTTAAATATTACCAAGATTTATTTTTAAAATATTTTAATCCAATTTTATATTCATACTATTTAAAATTTAATAAAACTGTAAAAGAACAGCGAGAAAACCCTTTACAAATACCCATTATCATCATCAATTTCAATCAATTGGCTTTTTTGAAAGAACTCATTAGTTTTTTGCAGAGTAGAAATTTCTCAAACATTATCATTATTGATAACAAATCTGATTATCTTCCACTCAAAGAATATTACAAAAGCATTGAAAACGAGGTAACCATAGAATATATGGAAGAAAATTTTGGACATTTGGTTTTTTTCAAAAACAAAATTCTTCAAAAAAAATACGGAAAAGGATATTATGTAATTACAGATCCAGATATTGTTCCGAATGAAAAGCTTCCAGAAAACTTCATGCAAGAAATGATTTTTACTTTAGACAAAAACTTTAATAAAATTACAAAAGTTGGGTTTGCATTAGATATAGAAACTATTCCAGATTATTTTCCATTAAAAGATAAAGTTTTAAGATGGGAAAATAATTTTTGGCAAAGAAAATTTGAAAAAAATAAGTTTTTCGCAGAAATAGACACTACTTTTGCTCTATACAAACCATTTTATCCAAATTTATTCAATAATTTAGATTATTTTGATGGAATTAGGATTGCTGGAGATTTTACATCCAAACATGGTGGTTGGTACATCGACCCAAAAAAATATAGCGAAGAAAACCTGCATTACATCAAATCTGTAAACCAATCTAGTTCTTGGAAGCTGAATGAAGAAGGAAATCATGACAATAAAGGAATTGCGAAATATGATGATATAAATTAATTTTACCGAATATATTGATAATGAGTATAAAAAGTAAAATAGTAACTTTGAATTTTAGAAAAAATATATAATCTTATAATTAAATGCCAAAAATCTACATCATCATCGTTACTTACAACGCCATGAAATGGGCAGAAAAATGCTTTTCTAGTTTAAGAAAATCATCAATTCCTGTGCAAACCATTGTTATAGATAATGGTTCTAATGATGGTACACAAGATTTTGTAAAAGCCAATTTTCCAGAGGTACATTTCATTCAATCAGATGAAAATATCGGCTTTGGAAAAGCAAACAATCTCGGTATAGAAAAAGCATACAAACAAGGCGCAGATTTTTTTTATTTGATGAATCAAGATGCTTGGATTTTTGAAGATTCTATCCAAAACTTGGTTGATGCCTACGAAAATCATCCCAAAAAAGAAGAAATAGGAATATTAAGTCCGATGCACTTAGATGGTTCTGAAGAAAAATTAGACCTTCATTTTGAAAATTATATTGGTAAGGAAGCCAGAGAAAATCGTTTGATATCTGATATGTATTTTCAGAAATTAGACAATGCTTACGAAATTTCTTTTGTAAATGCTGCTCATTGGTTTTTGCCAAAAGCAGTTATAGAAAATGTGGGTGGTTTTAATCGATATTTTTTTCACGGTGCAGAAGATTACGACTATACCAACAGAATAAAATACTTTGGCTTAAAAATTTTCGTTTGCCCAAAAAGCAATGTAGTGCATGATACCGTACAATCTTTCTACAAAGAAGAACCAAAAACCAAAGAAGAAGCTCTGAAACTACATCAACTTTCTCTACAAATGCAGAAGGAAACCAAGTACATGAATCCTAATTATGATTTCAAACCGGAGCGCGAAAAAAAAGAATTCCTCTCTAATATTGTAAAACTACGATTGAAAGGAAACAAAGAATTATCAGATTTTCATAGAAGTCAATACAAATTTTTCAAATCTCGGTTCAAAATTATAGAAGAACATAGAAAAATCTCAATTTCTGCAAAAAATCCTTTCTTAAATTTGTAAATTGCAGCACACAAACTAAAAGGTGAAAAAACTTCCCATCAGTATTTGTATTCTTTCTTGGAACAATACAAAAACTTTGAAAAACACTTTACAATCTTACAAAACAAACGGTCTTCTGCAGATTTCCGAAGATATTACAATTCTATTTCAAGAAATTTCTGAAAAAGATAAAGAAGTAGCGCAAAAATTTGGCGTGAAATATATTGGTCTGCAAGAGAATATTGGAATCGGAAAAGGAATAGAAGCATTGGCAAAAAATGCCACATTTGAAAATATATTGTTCCTCGAAAACGATTGGCAACTTATCGAAAATAAAGATACTACAAGAAAAAGATTAGCAAGTGGTTTGGATTTTTTAGAAAAAGGTTTTGATGTTGTGCGGTATAGAAGTAGAAAAAAACCTGGGTATCCTCTTTTTTCTTTAGAAAACAAAGGGCAAGAATTAGATTATTATGATGATTGGCACAAATGCACTGCTCCACATTTATTAGAATCTCTGCATTGGCTAGATCCGGCTGAAAACTTCCCCGATAAAATTCAAAAAGAAGGCGATTATTTTGTGACCACTTCTCGTTGGGCAAACTGGACAAACAATCCCTTTTTGATTGATAAAAAGTTTTTGCTAAATACAATACTACCATTTTCTGGTGAATCTGTAAGTTTCGAGAAAAATATTGCGGAATGGTGGACCAAACAAAACTTTAAAATAGCGCAAGGAGAAGGGCTTTTCATGCACAATGATTTGAAAAAATATCCTAAAAAGACCATCTTCAGCAAAATAAAAAATCGTTTAAAAATTTTATTTAAATGAAAATACTATTCCATGAAAACGAACTCAATTATCGCGGTACTTCTATCGCGATGTATGATTATGCAGATTTCAATGAGAAATATTTGGGAAATGAATCCGTAATTATTTACGATAAAACCTGCAAAACCAACCATCCTTTAGGAATAGAAAAATTTAAAAAAAGATTTGAGGTTTTAGAATATTCTGATTTTAATGAAGTTGATAAAATAATTTCACAAAACAATATCGACTTATTTTACGCTATAAAAAACGGCGACAAAGACGGTGTAGAAAGCAAAGAGTGTAAAACTGCGATTCATTCTGTTTTCAAACATTTTGAACCTCACGGAGATGTTTACGCTTATGTTTCGCAGTGGTTGGCTGAAGAAATGACGCAATCTAAATATCCTTTTGTTCCACACATGGTAAATTTCACCGATGAAACCAATGAAGATTTAAGAGCAGAATTGAACATCCCAAAAAACGCAAAAGTATTTGGATATTACGGTGGTCATATCAGTTTTAATATTGATTTTGCACAGAAAACAGTGGAAGAAATTGCCCGAAAAAATAAAGATATTTACTTCATTTTCATGGGTGTAACTTCATTTGTAAAAGAAAAATGGTGGAAATCTTCTCTTAAAAATATTATCTTTTTAGAGCCAAGTGCAGATGTTTTGCGAAAATTAAAATTCATCAATACCTGCGATGCACTTTTGCATGCAAGAGAACGCGGCGAAACTTTCGGGATTACCGTGGCAGAATTTGCCTTGAAAAATAAAGCCATCATCACTTTTGCAGACTCTCCAGAAAAAGCACATACTATGGAATTGAAAGATTCTGCCTATTATTATCAAAATCAAAAAGATATAAAAGATATTATTTTAGATTCAGATTTACAATTAACTGCTTTGGAAAATTATCAAAAATTTCTGCCGCATTCGGTGATGGATATTTTTAAGAAAGTGTTTATTGATGAGAAAAAACAAATTATAATTTAGCGACAATAATTAATTATGAACGTAATAAAATCACTTTCTTCCATTCTATTTGATGAAGGACTCCTAAATTATTACAAACGGAAAACCGCTATTTATCAACTGAATAATAGTGAACTTTTGTTTCCCATTCGCTATAACAATCGAGTAACCAAGATTTATTTACACAAAAAATTCGGTTATGTAGATTTATATATTTATAAAAATGGCATCTACGAAAAAGACATTGTTGATGAAATAAGAGCAACCCTTTCTCCAGAAAAAACCATGTTGGATATTGGTGGAAATATTGGTCAACACAGTTTGCTTCTTGCGCCATATTGCAAAGAAATCTATGCTTTCGAGCCAATTCCAGATGTTTATAAATCTTTTGAAAAAAGTATAGAAGCCAACAATTATAAAAATATTACCCTTCAAAATACCGCTATTGGGAACAAAAAAGAGACGAAATCATTCAATTTTGTTTCAGATAATGCAGGTGCAAGTTCTTTTTCGGAAGTAAAAGATCGAGAAACACATTCTATTGAAGTGAAAATTGACACTTTAAAAAATGTTTTGCCAGAAAATATTAAATTTGATGTGGTGAAAATGGATGTAGAAGGTCATGAAGCAGTGGTTATTTTGGGTAACAAAGAAATTTTTCAGAAAAATAAACCTTTAATTTTCATGGAATTCAGTCCGACAAGCATAAATGCAGAAGGAACTTATGATCCAAAAGAATTGGTTGATTTCTTTATAGAAAATGATTATGAAATCTTCAGTCAAACTTTAGGTAAATCCTTTTATGAAAACGTTGAAGAATTGTATCAAAACGATAACTGGATTTTAAGACCTCAGAAAAAATAAAATATGTGCGGAATTGCAGGAATTATCACTCCAAATGCCAGAAATTATCATGCAGAAATTGCAAAAATGACCGATGCAATTGCACATCGCGGTCCAGATGCAGCACAACATGAATTTTATGAAAATGCAGCTTTAGGACATCGCAGATTATCGATTGTAGACCTTTCTGAAACCGGAAAACAACCCATGTTTTCTAATACAAAAGAAGAATGTGTCGTTCTCAATGGCGAAATTTATGGCTATCAAGATTTAAAGAAAAAATATTCCGATTATCCATATCGCGGAACTTCCGATACCGAAGTTATTCTCGCAATGTATCAAGCAAAAGGGAAAGAATTATTACCTGAACTTCCCGGAATGTTTGCTTTTGCAATTTGGGACGATAAAAAACAAGAATTGTTCTGTGCGAGAGATCGCTTTGGCGAAAAACCTTTTTATTATACCTTCGGAAAAAATGGTGAATTTATCTTCGCATCCGAGATTAAAGCAATTTTGGAAACAGGTTTAATCGCTCCAAAAGTAAATCAGGAAGCGCTTCATCATTTTTTGCAATATGGTTATGTGAATGCACAGCAAACCATTTATTCTAATATTCACACCCTTCCTCCTGCACATTTTTTAGTTTTAAAAGACGGGAAAATTCAACAAGAAAGATATTACAGCATTCCCAAAAATGATTTAAAAATCAATCTATCTGATGCGAAAGAAAAATTTTCTCACCTACTGAAAAATGCCGTTGAAAAACAATTAATTGCCGATGTAGAAGTGGGAAGTTTTCTGAGTGGTGGATTAGATTCTTCCACAATTGTTGCGATGGTTTCTGAATTTAAAGAAAAACAAACAACTTTGAGTTTTGGCTATTCTGGTGAAAATAGCGAACTAAAATTTGCCGAAGAAATTGCACAAAAATACAAAACCAATCACATCGAAATTCATGAAAACAGAGGAGATATTGCCGCAGATTTGCAAAAAATTTCTCCCTTCTTCGACGAACCGTTTTCGGATATGAGTTATACGCCGCAATTTAAAATTTGCCAAGCCGCATCAAGACATCTAAAAGTAGCTTTGGGAGGTGATGTTGGCGATGAATTGTTTGGTGGATATTCCTTTTACACCGTAGAAAATGAATTGAAAAATCACTTTTCGTATAACAATGCACTCTACCAATTTGGATTAAAGCAATTTGGGAAATTCCGAGAAACTTCTTTCGTAACGCAGCAAAATATTGAGTATAAAAACATCCTGGATTTTCATCAAAATAAAGTTCGGAATTTTTTAAGCACTAAAGAAATTTCTGCTTTGGGAATTTCTGCAAAATACCAACAAGAATTCAGTTTTTCAGCAGATCCCAATTCTTTGAATGACATTATGAGAACCGATTTAGAAAAATATGTTCCCGGAAATATGCTCGTAAAATCCGACAGAATGGCGATGGCAAATTCTTTGGAAGTGAGAACGCCGTTTTTAGATGTAGATTTTGCAGAATTTTGCATACAATTGCCAGAAAATTTAAAAATAAATTCGTCTCAAGATAAAATTATACTACGAGAAACGATGCAAAATTATTGGACAGAAAGTATCAGAAATCGTGGTAAACAAGGTTTTGGTTCTTCGGTAGAAAAATGGTTTGAAGAAGATTCTTTGATGAAATTATCCAATGATTTGCTAAAAAATAAAGAAAGTAAAGTTTTTGAATACATAGATTTTTCTACCTCACAGAAGCTCTTAAACAAAGAAAAAAAACATTGGAATTTGCTGCAATTGGCTTTGTGGGCAGAGAATAATAAGAAATATATTTAATTAAATTAATCCTTCAAGGATTGAATAAAACATGATGTTAAAAATCTCCGTAATCATACCAGTTTATAATGCAGCTGCTTTTTTGGAAAAAGCGGTACAATCTGCATTGCAATTGGATGAAGTGCAGGAAATTCTTTTGGTTGAAGACAAATCCACCGATAATTCTTTAGAAATTTGCGAAAAATTAGCTGCCGAAAATTCAAAAATAAAACTTTTTCAACACGCTGATTTTGGAAATCATGGAGCTGGAGCAACAAGAAATTTAGGTCTAGAAAAAGCGTCGCAAGAATTTATCGCTTTTCTGGATGCAGATGATTATTACCTTCCGAATCGTTTTGAAGCGGAAAAAGAACTCTTTAAAAATTCAACAATTGAAGGTGTTTTTGGAGCAATAGGAACAGAATTTCTATCAGAAAAAGGGAAAAAAGAATTTCAAGAAAAATTTAAAAATGTAGATTTAACTACTTTGAAAAAACCTTGCGAAGGAAAGGAAATTTTTCGAGGTTTAATCGGTTTAGATACCACGATTGGAACTTTTTTTCATTTGAATGCTTTGACTATAAAAAAACAAAGTCTTCAAAAAAATAATCTAAAATTCAATGAAAATTTGCGTGTTCATCAAGATTCTGATTTTATTACAAAATTAGCTTTTCATTGCCATTTAAAAAGCGGAATCATTGATAAAGCAATTGCAATTCGCGGAGTTCATGATGATAATCGGATTACGAAAATAAAACCTTATTCTACAAAATATAATGAAAGACAATTCTTACTTTGGAAATCCCTTTTTGACTGGTCTACTAATCTAAATTTGCCAAAAGAAGAGCAAAATATTTTCTATTTAAATAAAAATGCTTTTCAACTTGCCACCGAAAGTGGATTAAAAAAAGGTCTTCATTTACTGACCATATTTTTGAAAAACCCCTCTATTTTGAAAACTAAATATAGATTTACATATTTAAAAAGATGAGACTAAACAACTTACAAATACTTCGAGGTATCTCTGCATTATTGGTTTGCTGCTTTCATTTTCGAGAGGAAATTAATTTTGAGTACTTAAAACTTGGCGATATTTTATTTAGTAGAGGAAGTATTGGTGTTCCTATTTTTTTTGTGATCAGTGGTTTCATCATGGCTTTCACTACCAAAAATCTTAATTTCCAAGCAGGTAAAAATTTAAAAAAAACAATTATAGATTTTTACAAAAAAAGAGCCAATAGAATTATACCGTTATACTATTTCCTTACTATTTGTTGGATGATTTTGGGCGGGAATGTCCTGTTATATTTTTCGGGAGATTTAGGTTCTCGCCTTTTGCATTCCGTTTTATTTTTGCCACAGAAAGATACATTTCCAGTTTTATATCTTGGTTGGTCGCTCAATTATGAGATGTTTTTCTATTTAATGTTCGGAATTTCTTTATTTTTTAAAAATAAGAGATATTATTTTCTTGTACTTTTCTTTCTATGCACTTATGTATTGGGCTTATTTATCTCTTCAAAAAATGCTTTTTTAGAAATGATTTGCAGCAATCTCAATCTATATTTTGTAGTAGGTATTTTGCTTGCTCACTTTTTAGAAAAGGTAAAAGTGGCAAAAAAATGGTCAATTCTACTCATTATTTTCGGGATTACTTCTTTCTGTTTATTCTTTTTTAAAATATTGATGATAGAAAACCCCTTCATTATATTAGGTATTATCACAAGTTTGGTATTGGTATTTTTACTATTAGATTTCACTTTTCAAAAAGAAGGAAATAAATTTCTGGTATTTCTTGGCGACATCTCTTACTCTTTGTATCTATCTCATCCTTTTGTAGAAATTGTATTCCGAAGATTTCATGCAGATGGATATTTAAGCATTCCTTTTTTAGTTTTAAAATTGGCATTTGTGATTGTATTGGCTGCTTTTTTCTATTATGTAGTAGAAAAAAAAGTAACTGATTTTTTAAAAATAAAATTGAAAGTTTGACACGAAAATTATCTTTATTAAGAAAAAAAAAAGAAACAACGATGGGGAAAAATTATTTTTGGATTGATTTATTGAAAACAATTGCAGCTTTTGCGGTTGTAATTTTGCATGTTACGGTTTCTATTCTTTATAATTTTGCAGACCAAGAAAATTGGCAAGCTGCAAATTTTTATAATAGTTTGGTGCGGTTTTGCGTTCCTGTTTTCGTGATGATTTCTGGCGTTCTTCTTTTGAAAAAAAACGAAGAAATCACCGTTTTTTTGAGGAAAAGATTTTCCCGATTATTGTTTCCATTTATCTTTTGGAGTTTGGTTTATTTGCTTTTGAAAATCAATTATGATTCTTCTTTTAAAGAAATTATTTCGTTTTCTATAAAAGCAATAAAATCTGGAACCGAATTCCATCTTTGGTATATTTATATGCTTATTGGTTTGTATTTGTTCATTCCTATTTTAAGTAAATTCACCGTAAATGCTACTAAAAAAGAGATGATCTATTTTTTAAGTATTTGGTTTTTTATCATTTTGATTTCTTTGCCCGTTTTCAATAAATTTTATACTAGAATAGATTTCAGGTATTTTTCTGGATACATTGGTTACTTGGTTTTAGGAACTTTTCTGCATCGTTTTGTAGACAAAAAACCAAGATGGATGGGCTTTTTATTATTCTTTTTGAGTGTAGGTTTTACAATTTTTATCACTTATTATTTATCAGCGAAAACTAATACTTTTAATGGTAGATTTTATGATTTTCTAGGTTTAAATGTAGTTTTCGCATGTATTGGAATGTTTTTAATTTTTAAAGAGGTGTCAACAGAAAACAAAATTTTCAAACAAATTGTAGAAACAATCAGCAAATACAGTTACGGAATATATCTTTCTCACATCTTTGTTTTAATGGTGGTAAGTAAAATTGGATTGAGTTATTTACTCTTCAATCCTTGGTTGAGCATTCCATTTATAGCGATTTCCGTATTTGTATTATCATGGTTTTTAACATTTATTTTATCAAAAATTCCAGTTGTTGGAAAATATATTTCAGGATAATGTATCAAAATTTTATTAAAATATTTAATTTTTTAGCAGTAGGAATTGCAATTTTTCTTCTGTTGTTTTCTGTAATTAAATTTTATGAATCTCCCAATTTATTGCTTCATCCAGATTATTTTGTGAACTATGAAGGTGGGTTTATTCGAAGAGGTTTTGATGGTCAAATTTTATATAATTTGAGTAATTGTTTGAATATCAATTTTATAACTATTTTAAAATTTTATAGTACAATTACTTTTTGTTTATTAATTTTAGTATTAATAGTTTTAAAAATTAGGAAAAACATACCAAGTTTTATCTTATTCTCGATGAGTGCTCTTTTACTTTATCTATGTTATTTAGACCGAGGTTTACGGAAAGATCATATTTTATTTCTGTTGATTATTTTACAATCTATACTTTTTTCTAAAGAAAATTATTTAAAAACTTTAGGGGGAAAATTAGCATTTATTTTGATTTCTTTATTTGGGACTTTAATCCATGAAGTGTTTTTCGTGATTACAATAATACCTTGTTTGATAGGATTTTGGATACAATCAAAGAATAATTATTTAGTTTTCTTTAAAAAAACAATCCTATTATTGCCTTCTATTTTATTATTTTTTGCCTTAATCACTATTTTTGTTGGAACGAAAGAACAAACGAATTTAATCATCAATTCTTATCAAAACATCAATTATAATCTTGATTATTTGAAGGCACTTTTTGGGAATACCTATTACTTTTGGGATCAAAATTACAATCTAAAAAATATTTTAATTTTCTTTACTGTACTTCTTCTTCACGGTTTGTTTATTTGTACTTCTGTTTATCCAAATTTGAAAAATAATAAGCAAAAAAAGATTTTCTTGGCACTATTATTCGGACAAATGATGGTACTTGTTTTTTTAAGCTTAATCGCAATAGATTACGGAAGATGGGTTTTTCTATGTTTTTTCACAGTCATTGTTTATACTTATAATTATTTTATACCTGAAAAAGTTGAAAATCCATTCTATTTAGATTTCATTTTTCATCAATTAAAGTATCTTCCTTTTTTCTTATTTTTCTTATTAACGATGCCACATAGTCATTGGAATGGAATTGATGGACTGCTAAAAAACAACCTGATTTTACAACTAAAAAACAAACTATACACGCAATGAAAATCTCCGTAATTACACCAGTTTACAACGCCGAAAAATACATTGTACAAGCGGTAGAATCTGCGTTGCAATTTGAGGAAGTTTTTGAAGTTATTTTGGTAGAAGACGAATCTCCAGATAATG
>CAXYUO010000004.1:0-30415 GCA_964292185.1 uncultured Frigoriflavimonas sp. | reverse complement strand
AGATTTTTCGCAAATTACAGAAACGCAAATTGTAGAAGCTTTAGAAAAATTTAAAGGAGATATAATGCAAACTCCACCCGTTTTTTCAGCCATTAGAATCGATGGCAATAGAGCTTACGATCTTGCCAGAAAAGGGGTAGAAGTAGAAATGAAAAGCCGACCTACAACTATCAATTATATAGAAGATTTAGAAATTAATTTACCATTGATCAGTTTTACAGTTGGTTGTAGCAAAGGAACTTACATACGAAGTTTGGCTCACGATATTGGTCAAGAATTAGGAGTTGGTGCATATCTTACAAAATTGAGACGATCAAAAATTGGAGAATATAATGTAGAAAATGCATCGTCTGAAATTTTAGAAAACGATTATAAATTTAATGATGAAAAATAAATTATTTTATTTTGTTGTTTTATTTATAGGTATTTCTATTTCGGCACAAACGAAAAGTAATACCCAAAAAATGGGTTTTTATACCAATTTAGATGCAAATATTGGTTTTGATCTCGTTACCATTTTGCGAAATGATAAGAATAAAACAGAATACGAAAAACAACAAGAAGTTCCAGGAAAATATAATTATGGTTTTACTTCTACAGCTGGTTTTCAACCTTTGAAATGGTTTGTTTTAGGTGCAGGTTTTAGGTATTCTTACATCGATCCGAATTCTCATTTTATCTATTTTTTGCTTCAACCACAGTTTATTTTAAGTAATCCTCAAGAAGATGATCCTATTTTTTTAAAACTATCTTTGGGGAAACAAATCAATCAAACATCAATTAATAATAGAGAATTTTTGGGAATTAGTTTAGGAAAAACCGAAGTTTTAAGTCCGAGATTTTCACATTATTTTCAAGTTAATTTGGATTTTCAAAATGCAAACGATGGAGGAGTTGCTTTTGTGGGTTTTAGTTATGGAGTTCAAATTTTCAGTAATAAAAATTTTAAATCAAATTAAATGGAACAGAAAACACGTATTAATAAATTTTTAAGCGAAGTTGGATTTTGTTCTCGTAGAGAAGCAGATAGAATGTTGGAGGAAGGTAGAATTACCATCAATGGAAAAATTCCAGAATTAGGAACTAAAGTTTCTGAAGATGATGAAATTTTTGTAGATGGAAAATCTATTAAAAAAACCGATGAAAAAAATATTTACATCGCTTTCAATAAACCTGTGGGAATTGTTTGTACAACTGACATCAAAAGAGAACAAGATAATATTATAGAATACATCAATCATCCCCAAAGAATTTTTCCGATTGGGAGATTAGATAAACCAAGTGAAGGATTGATTCTTTTGACTAACGATGGCGATATTGTAAATAGAATTTTACGTGCAAAATATTCTCACGAAAAAGAATATTTGGTAAGAGTTGATAAGCCAATTTCTCCAAAATTCATAGAAAGTATGAAAAATGGAGTGCCAATTTTAGGGCAAATTACCAATAAATGTGAGGTTGAAAAAATAGATACTTTAACTTTTAATATCATTCTAACTCAAGGTCTTAACCGACAAATTCGTAGAATGTGCGAATATTTGGGTTACGAAGTAAAAAAACTGAAAAGAGTAAGAATTATGAACATAAAGTTAGATTTACCCGTTGGAAAATGGCGAGATTTAACAAAAGAAGAATTTAATGATTTGAATTCTCTTTTAAGTGAAGCAGAAAATAGAGTTGATTAGTAAAGTAAAAAGTAAAAAGTAGAAATTAGAAAATCATTCCAGCGGAATGATATCTGTGTAGAAATAATTGATTTATTATAAATGCGTTCCATCGGAACGCTATCTAAATGCTTCTGAAGATAAAATTTAAATATTATTATCCATTATTCCTTATCAACTAAACTTTCTTTCAATTTTAAAAGTTCTGCTTTCACAAATTCTAAACGATCTATAATAGAAATGGTTTCAGAAATCTTGCTATTTGTTGTCAAAGCAACTCTTGCTCCATCCAAAGTGTAGCCTTTTTCTTTTACCAAATGAAAAATCATTTGTAGGTTTTTCAAATCTTCTGGAGTGAAATATCTATTGCCTTTTTTATTCTTTTTTGGTTTAATGATAGGAAATTCTTTCTCCCAATATCTTATTAATGAAGCGTTTACGTCAAATGCTTTCGCAACTTCGCCGATGGAATAATAGAGTTTATCTGGAAGATTAAGATTCATATTTCGTAAAAAAGATTCATCAAATATAAAAATAAATTATTACTAATTCTACATATATAGAATATAGAATTTTATTGAAGATAAAACGTTTGTCATATTAAAAAAAATACGTAATTTTGCACCACTTTTGTGGGAAAGGTTTGAAAAGTAAATACATCAACAAATAACATCTTCCGTTTTTCTTAATCCACAGAATTTCAAATCATTAAGAAAATAGGAATACAAAATTTTTTATTTATGTCCGAAACGACAACAACTCAAGAAGAAGTAGTGGTACAACCATCAAAAACTCAAGAAGTGGAAATGGTAAACCAAAACGTAGCACCAGATCAGTTTGATTGGGATTCTTTTGAATCTGGATTAGATGCTGATGCAAGAAAAGAAAAATCAGATTTAGAAGAAATCTACAACGGTTCTTTGAAAAACCTAGAAGATAACGACGTTCTTACAGGAATCGTAGTTAGACTTACAGATAAAGAAGCTATCGTAGATATAAAATTCAAATCTGAAGGTGTTATTTCTCTTAACGAATTCCGTTACAACCAAGGCCTAAAAGTAGGTGACGAAGTTGAAGTAATGGTAGACAAAAGAGAAGACAAAAGCGGTCAATTGCTATTGTCTCACAAAAAAGCAAGAACTCTTAAAGCTTGGCAAACTGTTAACGAATTACACGAAAGTGGTGATGTAGTAAACGGTCTTGTAAAATCTAGAACGAAAGGTGGTATGATTGTGGATGTTCACGGTATTGAAGCATTTTTACCAGGTTCTCAAATTGATGTTAAGCCAATTAAAGATTACGATCAATTCGTAGGAAAAACTATGGAATTCAAAGTTGTGAAAATCAACCCAGAATTTAAAAACGTAGTTGTTTCTCATAAAGCATTGATTGAAGCAGATATCGAAGATCAGAAAAAAGAAATTATCTCTCAATTAGAGAAAGGACAAGTATTAGAAGGTGTTGTGAAAAACATTACTTCTTACGGTGTATTTGTTGATCTTGGTGGTGTAGATGGATTAATCCACATTACAGATCTATCTTGGTCTAGAGTTAATCATCCTTCAGAATTCATCGAAGATGGAGCAACTGTGAAAGTAGTTATCCTTGATTTTGATGAAGATAAAACTCGTATCCAATTAGGTATGAAGCAATTAGAAGCTCATCCATGGGATGCTCTTTCTGCTGATATGAAAGTTGGAGACAAAGTAACTGGTAAAGTAGTAGTACTTGCAGATTACGGTGCATTTGTAGAAATTGCTCCAGGAGTAGAAGGTCTTATTCACGTTTCAGAAATGTCTTGGAGTACTCATTTGAGAAGTGCAGGAGATTTCGTGAAAGTAGGAGATGAAGTTCAAGCTGAAGTTCTTACCTTAGATAGAGAAGATAGAAAAATCTCTCTTGGTATGAAACAATTGACCAAAGATCCTTGGGAAAATATCGAAGCTAAATATCCAATCGGTTCTCAACATTCTGGTATTGTAAGAAACTTTACAAACTTTGGTGTATTCGTAGAATTAGAAGAAGGTATTGATGGTTTGGTATATATTTCTGACCTTTCTTGGACTAAAAAAATCAAACATCCATCAGAATTCTGCAACGTAGGAGAAAAAATGGAAGTTACGGTTCTAGAATTAGATGTGAACGCAAGAAGAATTTCTTTAGGTCACAAACAATTATTAGAAAATCCTTGGGATAAATTTGAAACTAAATATGCTGAAGGAACTGTACATGCAGGAAAAGCAGTAGATGTTTTTGATAAAGGAGCTCAAGTTCAATTCGAAGACGAAGAAGTAGAAGCTTTCTGTCCTTCAAGATTATTAGAAAAAGAAGATGGTTCTAAAATCAAAAAAGGTGACGAAATCGATTTCAAAGTTATCGAATTTAACAAAGAATTTAAAAGAGTAGTTGTTTCTCACACTGGTATCTTCAAAGAAGAAGAGAAAAGAAACGTGAAAGCAGCAACTTCTAATAATAGCAGCAACAATAGTTCAACTTCTGAAGAGAAATCTACATTAGGTGATAATAATGATGTATTAGCTGAATTGAAAAAGAAAATGGAAGGAGGTGAATAACTAAATCTTCATTTTTAAATATAAGAAAGTCACTTTTAATTAAGTGACTTTTTTTATTATATTTCGTACATTCGTGTAAATTATTTCAAAGATGTCTAAGTTCAATATATTTTTATTCCTTTTTATTTGTCCAATATTTGTATTTTCTCAAAACAAGCAAATTGTTCAAGATTATTTATATAAAAATTCTAAATCAAATACTGTAGAATTCAGTATAGATTCAGATTCTTACAGCAATTCTATGAAAAGTGATGTGCTGAAATTGCAACAAACCATCAATAATTTACCAATTTACAATGCGATTTCTACTGCAATTATTAAACAAGGTAATGTTCAATATTTTTCAGATGGTTTTAATTATGAGGTATCAAATTCAAGAAACAATCTCCCAAATTTATCTTCAAAAGATGTTTTAAATCAAATTTTCACTCAATTCAATTTAAAAAATTCAGATCAATTTTCTATTTTGAATTTTGAAGAACCAGAAAAAGAAATAACAAATTTCGCAAAACAAAGATTGGTTTATTTCATAATAAACGAAAAACCAGTTCTTTCCTATGAATTTATTTTCCCAGAAAACCAATCTCCCAACTTTTGGAACGTAATTGCTGATGCTTCTACAGGAGAAATTTTGAAAAAACAAAACTTAAATTTAAGTTGCAATCATTCAGAATTTAATAATGAAAAACATACTATCAATCAAGAATTATCTTATTTAAATAATGACTTAAATCAAACAAAATTATCTCCAAATCCTTCTTCATACCAAGTTTTCGCATTGCCAATAGAAAGTCCAAATTTTGGAAATAGAAGTTTAGAAACCAATCCTTATTTATTAAATGCTTCTCCAGAAGGTTGGCATTCTGATGGTACAAATTCTTTTACCATCACAAGAGGAAACAATGTTTACGCTGATGCAGATGCAAACAATTTACCGGGTTTTTCTCCTGATGGTGGAAGCTCTAGAAGTTTTAATTTTCCGTTAAATCTTTCGCAACCAGCTATTAATAATAAATCTGCAGCAATTACTAATTTATTTTACATTAATAATAAAAGTCACGATCTATTTTACCAATTAGGTTTCAACGAAAAATCTCGTAATTTTCAAACCAATAATTTTGGAAAAGGTGGAAATCAAAATGATGCCGTTTTTGCAGAAGCTCAAGATGGAGAAGGTTTCGATAATGCTAATTTTGCAACGCCACCAGATGGAACTGCACCAAGAATGCAAATGTATCTTTGGTCGCCATCGTTAGTTCAAAGATTATTTTATAATGCACCTAATTCTGCAATTTCCAGACAACCAAATTCCAGAAATGCGAGTTTCGGACCTGCACTTACAGCAACAGGAATTACTGCAAATATTGCAATTGCGAATCCAATAAACGCATGCAATCCACTTCCTGCAAATTCTATGAATCAAAAAATTGGACTTGCAGAAAGAGGAGATTGTAATTTCACCGTGAAAGTAAAAAACATACAAGATGCAGGTGGAATAGGAGCTGTAATTTACAATGCAACAAATTCTACAAATTTTAATACGATGGGTGGAATAGATGCTACAATCACGATTCCTTCTATTTTAATAGAAAATAGCGAGGGAAATTTTATTAAAAATACCATTGCAGGAACTTCTGTAAATGTAACTTTAAAACATGATTCTTCTACAGATATTTATAATGATGCGAGTTTTGATAACGGAATAATTATCCACGAATATACGCACGGAGTTTCCAATAGAAGTACAGGAAATGGGTATTCTTGTTTAGATAAAACAGTTTCCAAAGAACAAATGGGAGAAGGTTGGTCAGATTTTTTTGCATTAATGTTCACCAATTCACCAAATGCTACAGCTGCAATTCCTAGAACGGTTTCTACTTTCACTCTTGGTCAAGATGCAAATGGAAACGGAATAAGAATAGGCAAATATTCTCCAGATTTTTCCATTAATGATTTTACTTATGGAGATACCAATGGAATGGAATTTCTGGAAGATGGAGAAATGAAACCAAATGTACATTCCATCGGTTTTGTTTGGGCTTCTACACTTTGGGATCTTCATTGGAAATTTGCAAATAAGTACGGCTTTTCTTCTGATATTGTTGCAAATCCAAATTCTGGAAGTGCAAAAGTGGTACAATTGCTTACTGATGCTTTGAAAATTCAAGAATGCAACCCTACTTTTATTTCTGGAAGAGATGCCATAATTGCAGCAGATTTGTTAATTGATAATGGTGAAAATAGATGCATGATTTGGGAAACATTTGCAAAAAGAGGAATTGGTGTAGATGCTTCTGCAGGAAACAAAGCCAATATAAACGATCAAGTAGAAGATTTTAAATTGCCAAGTGAGTGTATTTCTGGAGCTTCAAGTTCAGAGTTTTTCATTTATCCAAATCCTGCAAAAGACGAATTTTCCATCAATTTTCCTATCAATTCTTTCGGAGCCGCCACAATTTCTATTTATGATACTTCTGGAAGATTAATTTCTGGTTTTGATAAATTGGTAGTAACAACTCGCCAGAAATTCAGTACACAAAAGCTTTCTAACGGCGTTTTTTATGTAAAAATAATTGCAAAAGGGATAGAAAAAACTTTGAAATTGGTTGTTGGGAAATAATTTCATTTAAAAAAGTAAAAAGTAAAAAGTAAAATGTAAAAAGTTGCAAACTGAATTGAAATGGATTTTAAAAAAGCACTAAAATATTTAAGTCTAATCCTTGCAATTTGGTTTGTCGGTCATATTTCTTATATCACATTTGATGGTTTAAAAGATGATAATAAAAATGCAGATATTGCCGTAATTCTCGGAAATAAAGTAAAAGAAGATGGCACACTATCAGAAAGATTAGATGCAAGAATGAAGTGCGGATTGCAACTTTACAAAAATAAAAGAGTAAATAAAATTTTGGTAAGTGGTGGTTTTGGAAAAGAAGGTTTTTTTGAAGGTACAGAAATGAAAAATTATTTATTGAAAAATAATGTTCCAGATTCTTGTATAATTGTTGATAATAAAGGTTCAAATACTTTGGCAACCGTAGAAAATACGCTAAAATTAAAAGATAGTTTGAAATTCAAAAGTGCAATAGTTGTTTCTCAATTTTTTCATGTTTCGAGAACCAAAAAGCTGTTTCGAGATAGAAATTTTGAAAATGTGAGCAGTGCAAGTCCAAATTATTTCGAAATACGAGATTTATATTCCTTATTTAGAGAGTTTTTTGCGTATTATTTTTGATAAATTTTATAGTGAACATGTCTTTTCCAAATTTCAAAAATATTATATTTGTAAAAACTTAAAAAAATGCTCGTAATAGGAATTGCAGGTGGAACAGGATCCGGAAAAACTACTGTTGTAGAAAAAATCGTTCAACAATTGGATATCAAAGGAATGAATATCATTTCTCAAGACAATTATTATCACGATAATTCTCAATTGACTTTAGTAGAAAGAGAAGCTCTGAATTACGATCATCCAAAATCCATAGATTTCGATCTTTTATTGCAACATGTGAAAGATTTAAAACAGAAAAAAGCAGTTAGCCAACCGATTTATAGTTTTGTAACGCATAGTAGAACAGGAGATTACAATCATATAGAACCAAAAGATGTTCTAATTGTTGAAGGAATTTTGGTACTTACTCACAAAGAATTATTAAAAGAATTTGATCTAAAAGTTTTCGTTCATGCAGATTCTGACGAAAGATTAATCCGTAGAATTAAAAGAGATACACAAGAACGTGGTAGAGATTTGAATGAAGTTTTACACCGTTATCAAACTACTTTAAAACCTATGCATCAAGAATTTATAGAACCATCTAAAAATGAAGCAGATTTGATAGTTCCAAATATGAAACAAAATAATGTTGCCATAGATTTTCTAACCACAGTTATCAATAATTCTCTAAAATAATTCTATGAATGAATTAATAAAAGACATAAAAAAAGCAAATCCTTCTTGGAAATTTGTAAAAACGTATCTTTTAAATAAATACGTAATTGCGATATCTGCATTTTTGGTTTGGATGATATTTTTTGATAGCACTTCTTTTCTTGTCATCAATGAAATGAATGGCGAAATTAATAAATATGAGAAACAACTTGCGTTTTACAAATCTGAATACGAAAAAAATGACGCTTTCTATAAAAAATTAATGAATAACAAAAGTGAAAAAGAAAAATTCGCAAGAGAAAATTATTTCATGAAAAAACCAAACGAAGAAATCTTTATTTTGGTTGTAGATAGCACAAATATTGCTAAAAAGTAAAGTTGTTGAGTTGTGAAATCGTTGAGTTGTGAAGATGTTTTTTTTAAATTATTTTCAAAAATTCACTTTATAAAATTCATCATTCATTTTTAATTATTCATCATTAAATATCCATATGTTCAAATCTACATCACTTTCAGACTGGGAAAACTTAGTAAAAAAACAACTGAAAACAGAGCAAATATATGATGCTTTGAAATCTGAAAATTTAGAATCCATCGATGCTAAACCATTTTATGATGATTTTAAAAATGGTTTTCAAAATCTACCAAAAATTGCAGAAAGTACTTTTTTGGTTTCCAAATATCAAGAGAATTTAGAAGAAGAGGTTTTGGCTTTTCTATTAGATGAAAATGTAGAAAATCTAACAGAAAAAAGCATTTTTATCAACAATAAAAATCTTGCAGAACACATTATTATCAATGATGAAAACGAATATTTTTCTTTAGTTGATGTTTTTAATAATCAAAATGGCGAATTGAATGAACAATTGGCTAAAGAACTTTTAGCTAAAAATTTTAATAGAAATATATGTATTGATGTTTCTTTTATTCAAAATTGTGGAGCATCAATCATTCAGCAATTGTCTGTTGCTCTTGCGAAATGCAAAGAATTAGTTGAGGTTTTTGGTGTAGAAATTTTAAATAAATTGATTTTTAAAGTAGCAATAGGCAATCATTTCTTTTTTGAAATTTCCAAAATTCGTGCTTTGAAATTACTTTTCAATCAATTATCAAAAGAATATAATCTAAACGAAATTCCATTTATTTTTTCAGAAACTACGCTTAGAAATAAAACAAAAGCGGATGCAGAAAACAATTTAATACGATCAACTTTAGAAATTTCAGCAGCCATGATTGCAGGTTGTGATGCAGTTTTTAGCAATGATTTTCGTGTAGAAAACAACAGCAAACTTTCCGAAGAAATTTCTTTCAAACAGCAGATTGTTTTGGCTTATGAAAGTATAATCAATGTTTTTGATGATGCTGCAAAAGGAAGTTATTTTGTAGAAAATTGTACCCAACAATTAGCAGAAAAATCTTGGCAAAAATTTATAGAAATTGAAAATAATGGTGGTTATTCTGCTTCTTTTTCAGAACTTAAAAAAGAAATTATTGCTCATGCTACAATAGAACATTTGCAAGTTCAAGAAAGTAAAATAAAATTGGTTGGCAGCAATGTTTATCCTACTTTAGAAACTACAAAATCCGTAGAAGAACTCTATAATTCCGAAAATTTGCAAGCTGTGAGATGGTCAGAAATTTATGAATAATCGCTCTAAATATTCATTTTCAAACAATTTTCCGCAAAGTCATTGCGAGCGAAGCGCGGCAATCTTTTTCAGCAATAAATTAAAGTAGATTGCTTCACTGCGTTCGCAATGATTGAAATCTGTGTGGTTTTGAGAATTAACAATCCGTGTTTTTTGAATAATTAAAACTGTAAATGAATATCCAAAAATTTTACAAATCAGAAATCCAATCATTCATTAAAGCTAATCTAAACACAGATTTGCACACTTTTCTATTAAAAAAATCTCCTTTTGCAGATGTTTCTATTCAAGAATTGGCTCAGCAAATAAAAGGTAGAAAAATCGCAGAGAAAAAGTTTCCTTTCTTATTAAAAGATGGAATTATTTTTCCACCCAACTTAAATTTAGAACAAAGTTCGTCCGCAAATACTGCAGAATATAAAGCAAATTTATTAAAAGGTAAAAGTTTTATAGATCTTACTTCAGGTTTTGGAATTGATGCTTATTTTCTATCCAAAAACTTTGAAAATGTAATTTTAATCGAAAGAAATGAAGAATTATTAAAAATTGTAGAACACAATTGGAAAATTTTAGATAAAAAAGCCAAGTTTATTTCTGTCGAATTAGAAACTTTTATTGATGAAAATCAAGCGCAATTTGATGTCGTATATTTGGATCCTGCAAGAAGAAATTTGGAGAAAAAGAAAGTTTTTTTATTAGAAGATTTATCACCGAATATTTTAGAAATTCAAAATCGATTATTAGAAATTAGTGATAAAATTATCATTAAATTATCACCGATGATAGATATTTCTTATTTGGTTTCGGTTTTAAAAAATATTTTTAGAATTGATATAATTGCTGTGAAAAATGATGTAAAAGAAATTGTAGTTTATCAAAATTCTAATGCTACAAGTGAAAATATAGAAATGCATTGTGTGAATCTGGAAACTGAAAACCCAGAATTTATTTATAATTTTGGAGAAGAAACCAATGCAAAAGCAAGTTTTTCTGAGCCAAAAAAATATATTTACATCCCAAATAATGCGATTTTAAAAAGTGGAAGTTTTAATTTGCTTACAGAAAAATTGAAGGTAGAAAAATTGCACCCAAATTCTCATATTTATACTTCAGAAAATTATATTTCAAATTTTCCGGGAAGAATTTTAGAAATGAAAATAATTTCATCAAAAGAAATTAAAAAAGGCGAGAAATGGAATGTTATTTCTAAAAATCATCCATTTTCACCAGCAGAAATAGAGAAAAAATACAAAATAAAACAAGGTGGAAAAGGCTATTTAATATTTACAGAATCTCAATCTGGAAAAATAATTTTGAAAACTGTTTAAAATTGTACTAATAATGTTGTAATAAATGCCAATATTTCTTATTTTTGGGGAATTAAATTTTTGAAAATGAAATCGCCATTTACAAATCTTGCAAACTAACACCAATAAAGATTTGGCGATACCATATGACCTTTAAAAAAATAAAAATATACATATGAAAAAATATACGCTACTTGCAGCAATTGCAATTTTTATGATAGGATGTCAAAATCCACCTGCAGGAGGAAATCATGGTGTTTTGAAGAAGGATGCAAATGCAGAACATTGGTCAGATATTGAAAGAGAAGGAGGTTCTCATCACGCAACTACAGAAAATAATGCACATGCAGAACAAGTAGAAGTAGATGTAAATGGTGCAAAATTGAAAGCAAACAAAGGAGGATTAGAAGAATCTATGGCTGCTTTTTTAACAAGCGGAAATTATAAAAATGCTGCAGATGATGCTGCTTTGAAAGATAAATGGTACAGTTTTGACCAAGTGAATTTCAAAATGGGATCTGCAAGTGCTTTGGAAGCTGGATCAGAAGAACAATTGAAAAATCTTGCTCAAATTCTAAAAGCTTATCCAGATGCTAAAATAAAAATTGGTGGATACACTGATAAAACTGGCGAAGAACCTGTAAACTTGAAAGTTTCTCAACAAAGAGCAGATTATATTAAATCTGAATTGAATAAAATGGGAGTTGGTTCTCAAGTTTTGAGTGCAGAAGGTTACGGAAGTAAATTTGCGACTGTTGCTGCAACAGCATCAAATGAAGAACGTGCAATTGATAGAAAAATGGCAGTAAGATTTTCTAAATAAATTCAAATTATTTTTACAATATATAATGTCTTGCATTTTTGCAGGGCATTTTTTTTAAATAATTTTTCATAATTTAGTACTTTATCTAAAATTAATTTAAAACCAAAAAAATTCATGCAAGAAACTCAAAAATACATCGATCAAAACAAAGATAGATTCTTAGAAGAACTCTTTCAAATACTTAGAATTCCATCTATTTCGGCAGATTTGGCTTACAAAAAAGACGTAATTCATTGTGCAGAAGTTGTTGCAACTTTACTAAAAGAAGCAGGTGCGGAAAATGTAGAATTGTGCGAAACTCCAGGAAACCCTATCGTTTATGGAGAGAAATTTATTTCAAAAGATCTACCAACTGTTTTAGTTTACGGTCATTATGATGTTCAACCACCAGATCCATTAGATTTGTGGAAAAAGCCACCTTTTGAACCCTACATAGAAAAAACTGAAAATCATCCTGATGGAGCAATTTTCGCAAGAGGAAGTGCAGATGATAAAGGACAATTTTTTATGCATGTTAAAGCTTTAGAAGCAATGCTGAAAACAGATTCTTTGCCTTGTAACGTAAAAGTAATTATAGAAGGTGAAGAAGAAGTTGGCTCCAAAAATTTAGGAGATTGGGTGAAACAAAACACAGAAAAATTATCTTGCGATTGCATATTAATTTCAGATACTCATATTTATTCTAATGAGCAACCAACAGTAACTACAGGTTTGCGTGGTTTGAGTTATGTAGAAGTTGAAGTAGAAGGACCAAACAGAGATTTACATTCCGGACTTTATGGTGGTGCAGTTCCAAATCCTATTCATGTTTTGAGTAGAATGATTGCAGGTTTGATAGACGATCAAGGTTATATTACCATCGATGGATTTTATGATAATGTAGAAACCATTTCTACTGAAGAACGTGCCGAAATGAACAAGTTGAAAGACGATCCAGAAGTTTTCAAAAATTCTATCGGTTTGAATGGAGTAGAAGGAGAACATAGTTATACTACTTTAGAAAGAACTTCTATTCGCCCAACATTAGATGTGAATGGAATTTGGGGAGGTTATATTGGAGAAGGAGCAAAAACGGTGATTCCTTCTAAAGCATTTGCGAAAATTTCTATGCGTTTAGTTCCTTATCAAACTCCCGAAGAAATTACAGAAAAATTTACAAAATATTTTGAAAAAATTGCTCCAGCAAACGTAAAAGTGAAAGTAACACCACATCATGGAGGAATGCCTTATGTTTTGCCAAGTGATACGGTAGAATTTAAAGCTGCCAAAGCTGCAATGGAAACTGCTTTCGGAAAAGAAGTTTTGCCATACAGAAGTGGAGGAAGTATTCCTATTACTGCAATGTTCGAAGAAGTTTTGAATGCGAAATCTGTTTTAATGGGATTTGGTTTAGATTCTGATGCCATCCATTCTCCAAATGAGCATTATGGTTTATTCAATTTTTATAAAGGAATAGAAAGCATACCATTGTTTTTTGAGAATTATACAAAGATGAAATAAGTAATTGAAAATCAAATTTTCAATGAAATAATTTAAGATTTATAAGAGCCAAAAATTTTAACATATTTGGCTCTTTTTTTTTGCTTGCATAATTCAAAATTATGTTTAACTTTACTGTAAAATAATTTTAAAATTTTAACAATGAAAAAACTTCTATTTTCTTCTCTTTTTATTGCAACATATTTTGCAGCGAACGCACAAACAATTGTAAGTGAGAACTTCAATAGTTATACGGCAGGAGATGTTGCAACTGATGCTACGGGTGTAACTGCAGGTACATCAGGTTATTATATTTATAGTGGTGCAGCAGCAGATTATCAATTTGCGACTATAGATGCTGCACATACTAATTCATTGAAAATTACCAGTGGTGCATCTTATAGTTCAACAGCAAATACATTTAACAGATTTGCATTTAAAGATGTACCTGTGGTTACGCCAACTGCTGGAAATGATATTATTAAAGGATCCATAGAATTCTATACCGGACCAGCAACAGGTGCAGGCAGAACAAGTATTGATTTATATGATGCAACAAGTGGTGTTGTTGGAATAGGATATGATTATGCTACTAAAAAAATTATTGGCAAAACAAGACTTACTTCTACTGCAACAGGAGTTGCTGCTTATTATACGATTACTTTAACTCAAGTAAACACATATCTTGCAAACACATGGGTTTCAGTTTTTTTTACATATAACAAGACAACTGGAGCAACTACATGGACAACACCAGAAGGAACTTATTCATTTTCAAATGCAGCATATACTGTATCTGCAAATTTAGATCCTGTTGAATATGATTTCGTTTCTTCCACATTGACAGGAAATACAGTGGCTAATCAAACAGCAGTAGATAATTTTAATCTTATTTACACAAATGCAGCAGCACTATCTACAAAAGATGTGAAAATAGCAAGTATAGCAATCGGAGTTTATCCAAACCCAACAACAGATTTTTTAAATATTCAATCAGAAGAAAAAATAAAAGCTATTTCTATTTCTGATATGTCTGGTAGAAAAATGGATGTAAAATTAAATGGAAATTCTGTCGACGTAAGAAGCTTGCAGACAGGAACTTATTTAATTTCTATAGAAACAGCAACAGGAAAATCTACTGAAAAATTTATTAAAAAATAAAATATATTTTTTCAATTATTTTAAAGCATCTTCAATTTGGAGATGCTTTTTTTTTTGTAATTTTTTATTTAGATACTCTACAATAAGTTTTTTGTGTATCTTTATGGCATTAAACAATTTAAAATATTTATTATGAAAAAACTTATACTTTCTTTTGCAGCATTATGTTTTGCGAATATGGCTTTCTCTCAAATTACTTTATTAAATGAAAATTTTGACTCTTTTTCAGATTTTTCAATTACAGGATTTGGAAATTGGCAAACCTTAGATTTAGATTTGTTAAATACATACACTGGTGGTGGTGCTACAACTAGCACAACTTGGGCTGCGTCATGGGCAAATGCTGGTCAACCGATGGCTTTTCAAATTTTTAATCCTTCCACAACAACTGATATTGTTACAAATAATGCATCAGCTACAGTAGCAGATGCTGAAAATAGAAATTTTGATCCTCACAGTGGAGCAAAATACGCTGCGTCTTGGAGCGGAGTTCCTTCATCTAATGGACAAACTGCAACAGCAAATAATGATTGGTTGATAAGTCCTGTTGTTCAAATGGGAGGAACTGGAACTACTTTAACTTTTTGGGTGAAATCTCTTTCTAGTACATATGGTTTAGATAAATACAAAGTTGGAATTTATTCTGGAAATGGAACTCCTACAGCTTCTTCAAATTTCACCATTATTTCTGGTGCAATTTCATTATCTGCTCCTTATGGAACTTGGCAACAAATGACTTATACCTTGAATGGACAAGCAGGTATTTTACCAGGTCAGAATTTTAGAATTGGAATTCAATGCGTTTCTTCAGATGTTTATATGTTGATGGTTGATGATGTGAAAATTACAGCAACTACTTTAGGGACAAATGAAATTGCAAATAATAAAAAGAATTTCTCCGTTTTCCCTATTCCATCAAAAGGTGTTTTTAATGTAGAAACAGCAGATAAAGTACAAGGAATACGTATTTATGATGCAAATGGAAAATTGGTTTTAGAAAATAAAGGTTCTAAAAAAGCAGATATTAGTAAACAACCAACTGGCGTTTACTATATGAATATTGCTTTCGGTAATGGCGAAATAGCTACAGAAAAATTAATTAAAGAATAATTATTTTTTCAATACTTTTATTAGCTGCTTTATTTTAAATAAAGCAGCTTTTTTTTACTTTGTCAAAGTTAAAATCTTTGACAAAGTTTGTTAATCAATTTGTTTTTAGCAAAAATCATAGCAAATTACTAATGTCTTTTTAGTTATTCTTCTTCAAATAAATTCCATTTTCGTAAACCTGATTTTTTTCTTATCTTTAAAAGATGAAAAAAACAATGTACATAACTGGTGGTAGCAAAGGAATTGGCTACGGAATTGCAGAAATTTTATTGAAAAATAATTACGCAGTCGCCATAAGTGGGAGAAATCAAAATGATATAAATGATGCAGTAGAAAATTTAAGCAAAATTTCTACAGATGTATTTGGTGTAACTTCAAACGTAAGAGATTTTGAAGACGAACAAAATGCGATTTCAAAAATTAAAGAAAAATTCGGACGATTAGATGGCGTAATTGCCAATGCAGGTTTAGGCGTTTTCAAACCAGTAGATCAAATAGAAATAGAAGAGTGGAATTCTATGATAGAAACCAATCTTACCGGAGTTTTCTATTCTTTGAAAGCTGCTGTAGAAGAGCTGAAAAAATCTGAAGGCTATTTCATTACCATTTCCAGTTTAGCAGGAACCAATTTCTTTGAAAATGCTTCTGGATACAACGCTTCAAAATTTGGAGTAGTAGGTTTCACGCAAGCTGCAATGCTCGATCTTAGAAAATATGGTATTAAAATTTCTACCATTATGCCAGGAACAGTTTCTTCACATTTCAACGGACATACACCTTCAGAAGAAGATGCTTGGAAAATTCAACCAGAAGATATCGGGAATTTGGTATTAGATATTCTTAAAATGAACCCAAGAACGCTACCAAGTAAAATAGAAGTAAGACCAACAAGACCAGATTTGAAGAAATAAGTAAAGAATAATGAGTAATGAGTAATGAATAATTAGTAATGAATAATTTTTCCTATTTATTACATATTACATTTTACCTTTTCCCTTTTCCCAATGCATAAAATAGTAATCTTGAAAAAATAGTATGCATGCATAGTAAATATTTAGTAAATTAGCAACATAAATAGAAAAATATGAAGATATTAGTTTGCATTAGTAGTGTACCAGATACTACTTCAAAAATTAATTTTACAGCAGATAAATCTGCTTTTGATACCACTGGAATTCAATGGGTTATCAATCCTTTAGATGAATTTGCACTCACAAGAGCTGTGCAATTGCAAGCTTCTCATGCTGCAACTGTTACAGTATTGAATGTAGGAAATCCTTCTGCAGATGCCGTAATTAGGAAATCTTTAGCAATTGGTGCAAATGATGCTATAAGAGTAAATTTAGAGCCAAAAGATAGTTTCCAAACTGCAAAAGCTATTGCAGATGCTGCAAAAGATGGAGCTTATGATTTAATCCTTTGTGGTAAAGAATCTCTAGATTACAATGGTGGTTCTGTTCCAGGAATGGTAGCACAATTGTTAGATTTACCTTTCGTAAATGCAACCGTTGGTTTAGAAATAAATGATGGTGCAGCAACTGCAATTCGTGAAATAGACGGTGGAAAAGAAACAATTTCTGTAAAATTACCAGCAGTTTTTGCCGGACAAAAAGGTTTGGTAGATGAAAAAGAATTAATTATCCCAAATATGAGAGGAATTATGACCGCAAGATCTAAAGCATTAAATGTTGTAGAACCAGCTTCTACAGCAGCCAAAGTGAATGCAGTTTCCTTTGAAAGCGTACCAACAAGAGCAGCAGTGAAAATGGTTTCCGCAGATAATTTGGATGAATTGGTAAGATTGCTTCATGAAGAAGCGAAAGTTATTTAATTGAGAGTCAAGAATCAAGAACCAAGAATCAAGATTAAAAGATTGATAATGATAGTTTAAATAATTTATTAATCTTTGAATTTTTTAATCATTTAATAAAAAAAATATGGCAATATTTGTTTACGCAGAAAATATAAACGGAAAATATAAAAAAGCAGCATTTGAAGCTGTTTCTTACGCAAAAGCAATCGCAGATAAATCGGGTGAAACCGTAACCGCAATCAGTATTAATCCTACAGATTCTTCTGATGCTTTGTATAAATATGGAGCATCTAATGTTCTAAATATTAAAGATGAAGGTTTAAAAAACTTCAGTGCAAAAGCTTATGCAAAAGCAGTGAACGAAGTATTTGACGGGAAAATTATCGTTTTTCCTCATACGACAGATGCATCTTCGGTTGCACCAATGTTGGCAATACAAAAAGAATATTCTTTAATTACCAATGCAGTAGAAATTCCTGAAAATACAACACCTTTTTCTGTAAAAAGAAAAGCATTCTCTGGAAAAGGATTTATGCAAGCTCAAGCAGAAGGAGATTCTGTAATCGTAACGATTTCTCAAAATTCTTATGGAACTAAAGAAAATCCAACTTCCGGTTCAGAAGAAGTGAAAAATTTAACCATTTCTAATGACGATACCAATGTAATTTCTCACGAACAAGCTTCTACAACATTAGATTTGAAGGAAGCAGAAATCGTAGTTTCTGCAGGACGTGGTTTGAAAGGATCAGAAAATTGGGGAATGATAGAAAATCTTGCCGAAGTTTTGGGAGCTGCAACAGCTTGTAGCAAACCAGTTTCGGATATTGGATGGAGACCTCACTCAGAACACGTTGGGCAAACTGGAAAAGCAATTGCTCCCAATTTGTATATAGCAATTGGAATTTCTGGTGCTATTCAACATTTGGCAGGTGTCAATTCTTCTAAAACAATTGTGGTGATCAACACAGATCCAGAAGCACCTTTCTTCAAATCCGCAGATTATGGAGTTGTAGGAGATGCTTTTCAAATTATACCAGCTTTAACGGAAAAAATAAAAGCTATCAAGCATTAATTTTTTTTTAAATAAATTATAGAAACGCATCAGAAATGGTGCGTTTTTTTTATTTAATCCATCAACCTTTTTAATTCCATGAAGGTTTTATTGCACAAATTAATTTATATTTGTGATATGGATTATAAAAAATTAATCATCCGCGGAATTTCTTACAGCCAAACTCAATCAGGAGCTTATGCACTATTGCTGGAACATGTAGAAACTAATGTGAAAATCCCTGTAGTTATCGGGAATTTCGAGGCACAATCTATATCTTTAGGTTTAGAAAAAGATATACATCCACCAAGACCATTAACGCACGATTTATTCACATCATTTGCAAAATCTACCAACTATAAATTAGATTATGTAATTATTTATCAAATAATAGATGGTGTTTTCTTTTCCAATATCAATTTCAAAAACATTTCCACAGAAGAAGAAGTTATTTTAGATGCAAGAACTTCAGATGCAGTTGCAATGGCAGTTCGTTTTGATGCACCTATTTATACTACCAATCAAGTTCTAAATGAAGCTGGTATTTTATTAGATTTAGACGATGTCTCCCAAACTTCCGCAAAAAACGATTTTGAAGATGAAAATGAAGAAGATTCTTTAATGATTTTATCCATGGAAGAATTACAAAATTTGCTAAATACAGCCGTGAAAGAAGAAGATTTTGATACTGCTTTACACTTACAAGAAGAAATAAAAAAAAGAAAACAAAATTTAGATTAATACAGTTCAAACATTATGAAATCGCCATTTACAAATCTTTCAAACAAATACAAATGAAAATTAGGCGATACCATATGACCTTAAAAAAATAAACATCTACATATGAATATTAAATTAAAATTAACAGTCCTTAGTTTTCTACAGTTTTTTGTTTGGGGAGCTTGGTTGATTACTATTGGAGTCTATTGGTTTGGTACAAAACAATGGGGAGGTGCAGAATTTGGAAAAGTATTTTCTACTTTAGGTATAGCTTCTATTATAATGCCTGCTTTAACGGGAATTATTGCTGATAGATGGATGAACGCAGAAAAACTATTCGGAATTTTACATATTCTTTATGGGATTACACTTTTATTTTTACCAAGTGTGGTTTCTCCAGAGAATTTTTTCTGGGTAATGTTAGTTGCGATGTTTTTTTATATGCCAACTATTTCTCTTTCTAATTCTATTGCCTATAATATTTTAAAAAATAACAATTACGATGTTGTTAAAGTTTTTCCACCCATAAGAGTTTGGGGAACAATAGGATTTATTGTTGCAATGTGGATAACCAACCTTTCAGGAAATAAAGCAACTGTTAATCAGTTTTATATTGCTGCAGCAATTGCAATTGCTTTAGGACTTTTTTCTTTTACATTACCAAAATGTCCACCTCAAAATAATATTCCAAAAGACGCACCATTAATAGAAAAATTAGGATTAAATGCTTTTTCTTTATTTAAAGATTACAAAATGGCATTGTTCTTTTTCTTCTCAATGTTTTTGGGAGCAGCTTTGCAATTGACGAATATGTATGGTGATACTTTTTTATCAGATTTTGGTAAAATTCCAGAATATGCAGAGAGTTTTGTAGTACAAAGATCTACTTTAATAATGTCTATTTCACAAATTTCTGAAACCTTATTCATATTAGCAATCCCATTTTTTCTAACTAAATTTGGAATAAAAAAAGTAATGCTCATCTCTATGTTAGCTTGGGTATTGCGTTTTGCATTTTTCGCATATGGAGAACCACAAGGTTTTGGTTTAGGATTAATTATTCTATCATGTGTAGTTTATGGAATGGCATTCGATTTCTTTAATATTTCTGGATCTTTGTTTGTAGAAACTACTACAGATTATAAAATTCGCTCTTCTGCACAAGGTTTATTTATGATGATGACGAATGGTTTTGGAGCGATAATGGGAAGTTTAGTAAGTGGATGGCTTATTCAAAAATATTTTACTCTAGAAAATGGAGATAAAATGTGGCATGAAATCTGGCTAACTTTTGCAGCTTATGCTTTTGTAATTACAATTTTATTCGCAATATTTTTCAAACATAAACACGATCCTAAAGCTATCGCTGAGGTAGCTCATTAATTTTTTTTGAAATAAATTATACTAAATTACATCTTTGCTAAAGGTGTAATTTTTTATTTTAAATGACTTTTGCAAAATTTATTCATTTTTACAGGCAACCATTTTAAAAAATATTCGTCTTATATTTAGAAAGCCAATGAAAACAGGTTTAGAACATATCTTCAGTCTTGCAAAAAAGAAAGATAGAAACGCACAAAAAGCTTTGTACGATATGTTTGCTGGCAAAATGCTATACGTAGCGAAATCTTACACTGGAAATTTGCATGATGCAGAAGATGTAGTTTTAGAAGCGTTTTTCAAAGCATTAACGAAAATTGAAGATTGTAAAGAAGCAAGAAGTTTTCCGTTTTGGTTAAGAAAAATTGTAGTAAATGACGCCATTTCTTTAATAAGGAAAAATAAAAACATCTTGTTTGTAGATGCAGAATTTATAGAAAATATAGGAGAAGAAGAATTAGAAATTGAACTTCCTAATTTTAAAATTGAAGAAATAATGCACGAAATGCCAATTGGTTATAAATTAGTATTCAATCTCTCCGTTTTTGAAGATAAAAAGCACAAGGAAATAGCAGAAATTTTGAACATCAGTGAAGGAACGAGTAAAAGCCAGCTCAGCAAAGCTAAAATTTGGCTAAAAAATTTCTTTAATAAAGCAGAAAATGAAAAATTCATTAGAAAATAAAATAATTCAAGAGTATGAAAAAGGAATTGAAATACCTTCTTCTAATCTATGGGGAAATTTGGAAGCTAAATTGGATGCTTCAGAACAAAAAGTAATTCCTACAAAATCTACCAAGATGAATTGGCTGAAATATGCAGCTGTAATTTTAGGTTTAATTACGCTCGGTATTTTATTTAAATTTGCTTTCCATGAAAATTCTTCAATAGAAAATGTACCAACAATTACGAAAATAGAAACTCCAGGTGAAATTCCTGTTCAAAATGATATTTCGGTAGATAAAGTAGAAATAATTGAAAATCAACCAGCTCAAAATAAAGATTTTGTACAAATTGAAAATCAAAAAGTACAATTTCATGAACTCAAAAAGTTTTCTAATAATTCTAAAAAAAGTATTGAAGATAAAAAAGAGGAAATTCAAAAAACAGATTATGTTTTTGAAACAAAAAATATTGAAACGCCAATTGTACAAAAACTAGAACAGCAGTTGATTGCAAATAATCCTGTAATTGTTCCCACAAAAAAATCTTCAACAGAATTTGTAAAAGCTGATGAATTGCTATTTGGTAGAGAACTGCAGAAAAAACGAGAAAAGATGGCAAATAATGGAAAAGTATTTGGCGATATTGATATCTCATTGGTGCAAAAAATCCGTCCTTCAACCGTGAAAGTTCTTGGAATAACTGTATTCTCCGAAGAAGAATCAAAATAAAACTCAACTAGCATTATATCTAAGAAAAATCTGTTTTCAAAAACAGAACACCCAAATTATGTTTAAAAATTTAATAATAAAACCATAAAATATATATTATGAAAACTAAAATTTTACTCACAGCTTTCGCATTTTCGCTTTCAGTCGTAGTTTTTGCACAAGAAAAAATAACACTCGAAAAACGCATTACCAATTATTCTGTAAAAATTGATAGCATCGTTACTTCAGAAAAAGAAAAAATGAACTTGGAACTGAATGCAGTAGAAAAAAAATTCAATGATGGGAAAATTTCAGAATCTATTATGAATGTTGAAAGAAATAAGATTTCAGCAAAATATTCTGAATCCATAAATGTGAAAATAAACGCCGAAAAAGATGATTTAGATGAAATAACTAAAGCTTCTGCTATGAATTCTGTGATGGGAAAAGAGGAAGTATATTTTGTAAATGCCAATAATTCTCTTATTTCTGCGAGTTTTAAAGAAAAGAAAAAACATCCAAAACAGTTGCTGAATACGATTAAACTTGAAAGTACATTAAATTACTCAAATCTCACACAAAATAATTCATCATTGAATATTTTTGAGAAAACGGATTTTATAAAGTCAGGAAATTACACTTCAGGAAATGGAGCTTTGAAATTTGAACATCAATTAGGAAAATTACGCAGTCCTATATTTGTGAATTATGGAATTACTTATAGAGAAGATGCCTATAAACTCAACGACTCTAAAATTGCTGTTCAAAATAACAATCGATTACAATTTATGGATTTCACTGCTGGAAACTTAAAATATTCTTTTGTAAAAGCAAAATATATAGAAATTCCTGTTGGTTTAAAATTCGTGTTAAACCCTAAATATTTAGATTTTGAAGGCGACCAATATTTAGATATGACAAAAAAACAGTTTATTGTAGGTCTTGGTTTCTACGGAGGAATTAAAATTGATAGCGGAATCCGATATAATTACAGCAACGATGTCAGTAAAAGAAATGTTTTTACACAAAAAATAGAAAACGGACTTAATGATTTCGTGTTCGGAACTAAGCTGACAGTTGGATATGGAGGAATAAACATATTCTTAAAAAAAGATTTGACACCAGTTTTTAATAATGATGCTTCAATTTCCAACAAATATGGTTTACAATTAGGAATTGAGTTAGCAAATATTATATTTTAAAGAAAATTAAAATTTTAAAACAAGATTATTAAACACACTTTTTTCAAAGTGTGTTTTTTTTTGTACTTTGGCAATAGAGATTTAATTATGAAAATAATCCAGTATATTTCTTTATTTATCATTGTAGCAGGTAGTTTCCTACCATTGGTACATATTCCAATCATCGGAAATTGGACTTATTATAAGGTAGATTCCAATCTTGCATACCTAGTTTGGGGATTTTCGGCAATTGCATTTTTAGGAATTATATTAGATAAAACTAAATTAGTTCGCATTACTGCTTTTGCTATTCTGGTTTTATTTATATTTACAATACTTGCAATAAAATTAAAATCTTTAGATTATTTCAGCTTTTTACCTTTTAAATCTTGGCAAGAATCTTTTGCAGGCATTGTAAAATTAAGCTGGGGCTGGTTTTTAGAATTTTCAGGAGCAGTTTTATTATTAATATTCCCAAGAATTAAAAGATTAAAGGATTAAAAAATTAGATTTTTATAGGTAAATTATCAAATTATCAAATTAACACATTTTCAAATTATAAAAATTATCAAATTAAAAATATGAAAGAAGTATTCATCGTATCAGCAGTAAGAACTCCAATGGGAAGTTTTTTAGGAAGTTTAGCATCAGTTCCTGCCACAAAATTAGGTTCTACCGCAATAAAAGGTGCTTTAGATAAAATAAATTTGGATCCAAAAATGGTTCAAGAAGTATATATGGGAAATGTACTTCAAGCAGGAGAAGGTCAAGCTCCTGCAAGACAAGCAGCAATAGGAGCTGGTTTATCAAACGAAACTCCTTCTACAACCATCAACAAAGTTTGTTCTTCTGGAATGAAAGCAGTAATGATGGCTGCACAATCCATAAAAGCTGGAGATCAAGACGTAATCGTAGCTGGTGGAATGGAAAACATGTCTTCTGTTCCGCATTATTTCAACGCTAGAAATTCCACAAAATTAGGCGATGTGAAAATGAAAGACGGTCTAGTTTTCGATGGTCTTACAGATGTTTACGGAAATGTACACATGGGAGTTTGTGCAGAAACCTGTGCTGTTAAATATGAAATTTCGAGAGAAGAGCAAGACCAATTCGCAATAGAATCTTACAAGCGTTCTGCAAATGCATGGAGCGAAGGAAAATTTGCAAATGAAGTAGTTTCTGTAGAAATACCTCAAAGAAAAGCAGACGCAATCATTTTTTCTGAAGATGAAGAATATAAAGCTGTAAACTTTGATAGATTGGCAACTTTGCCAACTGTTTTTCAAAGAGAAAATGGAACAGTAACTGCTGCAAATGCTTCTACTTTAAATGATGGAGCTTCTGCATTAATCCTAATGTCTAAAGAAAAAATGGACGAATTGGGCTTGAAACCATTAGCAAAAATTATTTCTTACGCAGATGCAGCTCATGAACCAGAATTTTTTACAACTGCTCCTTCTAAAGCTTTACCAATTGCATTGAAAAAAGCAAATTTAGAAATTTCTGATATAGATTTTTTTGAATTAAATGAAGCTTTTGCAGTAGTTGGTCTCGCAAATTGTAAAATTATGGGAATAGACGCTGCAAAAGTAAACGTAAATGGTGGTGCAGTTTCTTTGGGACATCCACTTGGAAGTTCTGGTTCTAGAATTTTGGTAACATTAATCAATGTTTTAAAACAAAACAACGGAAAATATGGAGCTGCTGCAATTTGCAATGGTGGAGGTGGAGCTTCTGCTGTTGTGATAGAAAATATGTAATTTTTTGATAGAAATTACTCTGTATTTTTAAGTTTTAATTAAATAAATTAAAATAAAAAATAAAAAACCATTGAACATTCAATGGTTTTTCTATTTTTGTGAAATAATATGTTAGAATATGTCTGAAATTGAAAATCTACCAACCGAAAATATTAAAAATAACCCAAAAATCACAAAAGCTTGGGCTGTTTATGATTGGGCAAATTCTGTTTATTCACTGGTAATTACATCTACTATTTTCCCGATTTATTATACCAATATTACCACAGCTTACAAAAAAAATGTTGTAATAGAAGGTTCCGGATTGATACGAGAAGATGTGGTTCCACACATGATAAATATTTTCGGATCTGCTTATGAACCTGCTGCTATATTCAGTTTTTCACTCACTATTTCATTTTTAATAGTAGTGATTATTTCGCCAATTCTATCTTCTTTAGCAGATACTATTGGAAATAAAAAATCTTTTTTACAGTTTTTCTGCTATTTGGGTGCAACTTCTTGTATGGGTTTAGCAATGTTTACAGGAATGCAAAATGTATTTCTTGGTTTGCTTTTCAGCATTACTGCAAGTGTAGGTTTCTGGGGAAGTTTGGTTTTCTACAATTCATTTTTACCAGATATTGCAACGCCAGATAAACAAGATGCTTTGTCTGCAAAAGGCTATGTTTACGGTTATTTAGGTTCTGTTGTTTTATTAATTATTTGTTTATTGTTAATAAAGATGGTAGCAAATACGCCAGAAGAAACTAAAATATACACAAGAATTACCTTCTTAATAACTGGAGCTTGGTGGTTTGGTTTTTCGCAATATACTTTCAAACATTTGCCAAGTTTTGGAATAATTAAAGATAAACTTCCTAAAGATTTGGTATTATTAAACTATAAAAATATCTTCAATAAACACAAAGAACATGGTGGAACGCTAGAAGTGATGAAAGATAATTTTGCTTTTTACAAAGATATTGCGAAAGAAAGTTTTAAAGAATTATTTAAAGTTGGAGCCAATTTATTTGCAAATAGAAATCTAAAATTCTTTTTATCCTCATTTTTCTTTTATAGTATTGGTATGCAAACCATTTTTTTGATGGCAACATTATTCGGTACTTCAGAAATTTTCACCAAAGAAGAAGATCAACCCAAGTTAATAATTACCATATTGGTGATACAAATTGTAGCTATTTTTGGAGCTTTGGCTTTTTCAAGAATGTCAAAATCTATTGGCAATAAAAATGTAATCAGTATTGCTGTATTTATTTGGATTATTTGCTGTCTTTCTGCTTTTTTTTTAAATAAAGAAAACCCAAATGTAGAAGTTCAATTTTATACTTTAGCAGCTTTTATTGGTTTAGTAATGGGTGGTTTGCAAGCTATGTCTCGATCTACTTATTCCAAATTATTGCCAGTAGATTCTATGGATAATACTACTTATTTCAGTTTTTATGATGTGTTAGAGAAATTAGCAATCATATTTGGAAGTATTATTTTTGGTGTTGTAATTCAATATTTTCACAATATGCGATTTGCTTTTGTGGCGATGTCTGTCTTTTTTGCTGTTGGATTAATTTTAATTAGATTTTTGAGATTAAAAAAACAAGACGCTTAAATTCATAAATAACGAAAGAAAATTAACATAATATTTTGATATTGTTAAAAGTTGTATCTTTGCAACGAAAACGCAATTAAAATTTATGACAAATCCTCTATTTTATGCCAAAATACTTCTCTTCGGAGAATATGGAATTATAGAAGATTCTCAAGGTCTTACTTTGCCATACAGCTTTTACAAAGGCTCTTTAAAGTTTTCGAAGTTGAATACTGAGTTTGAAAAAAATTCTAATAATTCTTTATTAAAATACGCTACTTATCTAGAAACCATTGCTTTGCCAAAAGGTTTTGAATTAAATATTGCGAAATTTCAAAAAGATATTTCCAAAGGTTTGTTTTTTGAAAGTACGATTCCACAAGGATATGGAGTTGGAAGTTCTGGAGCTTTGGTTGCTGCAATTTTTGAAAAATATTCTATTGAAAAATATCCTGCAGAATTGATTTCTAAAGATCAATTAAAATCATTAAAAACAATTTTCGGTATTCTAGAAAGCTATTTTCATGGTAAAAGTTCTGGTATAGATCCATTGATTTGCTACATGAATTTGCCAATTCTTATAGAAAATAAAGAAAGTGTAGATAAAGTTTCTATTCCTCAAGAAAGCCTCGGAAAAGGTGCAATATTTTTGATAGATTCTGGAAGTGTAGGCGAAACCGGACCAATGGTTCAGATATTTTTTGAAAAAATGAAGACCGAAGGTTTCCGAAAAACCTTGAAAGAAGAATTTATAAGATACAATAATGCTTGTATAGATTCGTTTTTGAAAAAAGAGATGAATCCTTTCTTCAAAAATTTAAAACATCTTTCTGTTTGGGCTTTTGAACATTTCAAACCGATGATTCCTGCAAGCATCTATAAAATCTGGAAAAAAGGAATAGATACCAATGCATATTACCTAAAACTCTGCGGAAGTGGAGGTGGTGGTTATATTTTGGGTTTCACGAAAGATTATGCAAAAGCAGAAAAAATGCTGAAAGGTTTTGATAAAGAAGTAATTTATCGCTTCTAAAAGCTGCAAAATGTATCCCGAAAATATCAACAAAGAAAATTCTAAAAACTTTTCTGCCAAATTTTTCTATCATCTCTATCAGTTGATCGGACTTTTGCTTGGTGCAAGAATTTTCATGACGATTCTACTTACTTTTGCCTTGTATGTTTCCACGTTTTTTTTGTTTAATCAAATGGAAAGCTTACGATCTTTCGTGTTTGATTTTAAAATTCATGGCATCATATTTTGTACAATTCTCACCATTTCTGCTGGTGGAATTATCAATCAGTTTTATGATAGAGAAAAAGATAAAATCACCAAACCATTTCGAGCCAGAATTCAGAATTTTCTTCGTCAGAAATACTTTCTTTATTCCTATTTAATTTTAAATTTGGTTTCGCTTACGGTTGCTTTTTTCATTTCTCCACGGGTTTTTATTTTCTTTTTGTTTTATCAATTTTTGATGTGGTTTTACAGTCACAAATTGGCAAAAATTTTAGTATTCAATAATCTTACTTTCGTTTTGTTAGCTGTTTATCCATTTTTTGGGATGTTGGTTTACTATCAAACTTTTTCTATCAAAATATTTTTGATGGCCATTTTTCTATTTCTAGTATTGTTATTAATGGATATTTTGAAAGATCAACTCACGAAAAAAGCAGATTTACTTTTTCAATACCACACTTTTGCTACAGATTTTTCTCCAAAATGGAATCAATTAATTATTTTTACATTCAATATTTTCAATGGGATTATTTCAATATTATTGGTTATAAAACTTGGGAATACTAATGTAATGGGAATGTATTTCCTCGGTAGTTTGGTTATTCATCTTCTACTCTTATTTTTATTATTTTCCAGAAAAAATAAACCCTATTATTTTAGTTTAAACCTTCTTCGTATTTGGGTTTTCGTAGGAATTTTAGCAATGTTGATAGATGGAATAATTACAAAATATTAATTTTAAAAATATTCTAAAAATACCATAAACAATCCTTAAATTTGAAGCACAGATTTATTAAATTTTTATGATGTCAATTTTTAATGATACGAAGATTGCTTTTGCAAATAAAAGTACTGCTCAATTGAAAAAAGCGTATTGGCTTTTCAAGTCAATGGAAATTCCACAACTTACTTCTGTAGGTATTTCTTTGTTGAATTTTACAGTAAAAAATAACTTTCCATTTGTAAAAACAATTGTTAGAAACACTCTTTTTGAGCAATTTTGTGGAGGAGAAACCCGCGAAGAAAGCAGTGTTGTAGTACAAACAATGTATTCTCACCATATCGGAAGTATTTTCGATTATTCTGTGGAAGGTGTAGAAGCAGAAGGTTCTTTTGATAGTACTTGCGAAGAAATTCGCCAAAATGTACTTTTTTCAGCAGATAATCCTGCCGTTCCTTTTGTTGTTTTTAAACCAACAGGTTTTGGTAGATTAGAACTTTATACAAAAATAAGTGAAGGTATCATCTTAAATTCTGATGAAAAAGATGAATGGAATAGAATTTTACATCGTTATTCCGTAGTTTGCGAATTGGCTGAAAGTAAAGACGTTTTGCTTTTGGTAGATGCAGAAGAATCTTGGATTCAAGAAGCTGTAGATGGAATTTTGCAAAATTTAATGCAGATTTACAACACAGAAAAACCAAGAATTTGGAATACTGTACAAATGTATAGAACAGGCAGAATAGATTATTTGAAAGCAAAAGTTGCACATGCCAAAGAAAATAATTATTTTTTGGGCTACAAAATGGTTCGTGGTGCATACATGGAAAAGGAACGAGAAAGAGCAGAAGAGAAAAACTATCCAAGTCCGATTCAAGATGATAAAGAAGCAACCGACAAGCATTATAATGACGGTATAATATTTATTTTCAATAATTTAGATAGAATTTCTGGCTATTTCGGAACCCATAATGAAGATTCTACAGCTTTGATTTTAAATCAAATGAAAGAAAAAAATCTTGAAAACGATTATCATCAAATACATTTTGGGCAATTGTATGGTATGAGCGATAATATTACCTACAAATTGGGCAGCGAAAATTACAACGCTTCTAAATATTTACCTTATGGTTCTATTGCAGATGTAGTGCCTTATTTAACGAGAAGAGCCAAAGAAAATACTTCTGTGAAAGGACAAACCGGAAGAGAATTGGCTTTGATAGGTGCGGAGTTGGAGCGGAGAGCGAAGGAAAAATAAGTATTTAAGTCCAAAATCTTTATTATTTAATAGTACAGGTCGAAAGTGAAGTTCACATTTTGCCATTTCATAGTTGTTGCGACAGATTGTGCAAGGGCGATGTATTTTTGGAAATAAAAACTCCGAAGTCGGGAGACTTCGGAGAGCTGGGTACTAGTTTTTTGGCAGATCGTTTTAAACCGTTTCTTATAGCAAGAAGCGTAAGTTCGCCCAATAAAGATAGATTTTTTTTGTTTTTATGGAAAAACCGCAACGGTAAGGTTGCGGTTGAAAAAACTATTTTTGATATGGTTTATATAAAAAAGTAGCTTGTCTAGGATTCTTTTTATAAAAATCGCGCACTAATTGATAAATTTCTTGAATGTCACTTTTTGTAAGTTTTGAATTAAATTCTATATGCTTTTCTTTTAACACAAAAATCTCTTTTAACTCTGGTAAATATTTAAACAACAACACCAATTCGTTGTAAATATTTTGTATAACTTCCTCGGTCATAAATTCATCATCGTAATAAACATATATTCCTAAATCTCTATCTTTATTATGTCGTACAGGATCTATCAAATGTTCTAAATCAAGTAATCTATTTAACAAAATATTATTACCTAATTTTTCATATGCTTTTTTTACATACATATCATCTTGTTTAAATTTTCTCGTATCTGTAAACGATAAAATTTC
>CAXYUO010000003.1:0-31782 GCA_964292185.1 uncultured Frigoriflavimonas sp. | reverse complement strand
AAATTTTCAAAAAAAATATATCTTTTTATTTGGAAATCAACACAGAATCTTAATGATAAAACAAACTAGTTTACATCCAAAATTGGTATAAGTTCATTTAGAAAAATCTAAATATTTTTTAAAAATTATCTCAAATATGTTTTACAAATAATTCAATTTAATCCTAATTCATCCATACAGTTTGTCATTCCGTAGGAATCTTAACGCTGAGATTCCTACGGAATGACAAACTATGCTTTTGAGTCATTTTATAAATAAATTTGGTTACATGAAATTTAACTTTCAACATCCTTAAAAACTTGCTTTCACCTGCATACTTCCAATATGAATAGTTCTATCACCAGAATTTCTGCCTTCATAATTCACGTTTAAATCGATAAAAGAATTGACAGATTGCTGTAAAAATAAACTCCAAACTTGATTTTTTCCAGGTTTCAAACCATCGAGCATTTGATTTCCTACTATTGAGAAATTATTTCCGGTGAATTTATTATTGATGAATGAAAAATTGGCACGAACAGACGTTTTTTTACGATCCCATTGCAAAGTTCCTGTGAAATCTAAAGTTTCTAAAAATTCTTCGCCATCTAATCTTTTTTTCTGACGAAGTGCCGAAGAAAGTTCTGCTTGTATGGTTTCTGTAAATTGATAAGTGGCTTTTGGTTTCGTTTCAAAATTGCTTAATTCATAATTTCTGGAAGAGAATAATTGCGAGGCATTTTGCAATTGATACAAACCATTTTCCCAATCTATTCTGAAAATTTTGCTGAAATTATAACCAATATTAACAACGTTAGAAGTTTGTTCTCGCTCTTCATTGCTAAAATTGGCATTTATTAAATTGCTGATGGATGAAAATCGATAATTTCCGTTCCAGCCAGATTTTTCTGTAGGATTAAATTGTGCAGAAGCTAAAAAGCTTTGATTTTTCAAAATTTGATCCTGATTTTTTTCAAAAGGATTCAAAACTAAAACTTTTTCTCTTTTAAAATAAGAATTGATGGATGTTAAAGATAAATTGAAATTCCAGCGTTTCAAGAAACTGTTTTCAGATTGAAAAGCAACTGAAGGATTGACGAAAAGTGCTAATTTTAATTGATTTTTATTAGAAGGAATATAGCGAATTGAATTGGTATAAATCCTGATATATTGCGCTAAATCTACATATTCCGCAACTTCAAACTCATCTAATTGTTGAATCCCATCGCCATTATAATCTGTCCATTTGTAAACACCTTGTCCATCTGTCACTTTTATATATTGAAATTCTCGTTGCGCTTCTTGTCCGTTTCCGAGTTCATAAAATGCTTGTAAACGAACTCCATTATCAAAAAATTGTTGATTGTACAATAAATTTCCAACTACGAAATCTCTGTTGAAATCTGAAGAATCTTCGCCATCTGCATAATAGAATTTTCTATAATGAACCAAAGCATTTAAAGTAGTTTTCTCCGTTTTTATCAATTGACTTTCGAGCATTAAACCTAAAATTTGGTTTCTATTCACCAATTCGTTTGCTCGCACAGAATCGTTATCACGATAATAGACTTTTGCTAAAAGTTTTGTTCTCGCAGAATCTCCAATTTGCTTTTGCAAAAACACTTCTTTCCAACTGAAACTCGTGGTATCTAATACATTGGTTTGTTTTAATAATTTTTCGTTATGCTCTGTACTTGCACCAGTACTCCAACTTCCTTTTGCTCCTTGCAAAGTAGTAGAAACTGCACCACGAATGAATTTTGTGTCTTGAAAATCAGATTTTGTATCTAAATAAGAAGCTTTTCCGATGGTGTTGAATTTTCCTTTCAACCAGCCAAAATCCAAATCATTTTTAATTCCGGTGTAGAAATTTTTTTCCTTTAAAAAATTGAATTTATAATTTAAAAAAGTTGTAGAACTCCATTTATTTAAAAAATTAAAAATAATCCTGTCTTGTGTTTTCCCATTAAACTCTTGATCTAAATTGAAATCTCGGGAAAATTCTACATCATTTATTCTATCTAAAATATAAAATCTTTCATTAATGTGTTGGTATTCAAATGACGGAGTTCCTTCCCAATTGTTTTTCTTAAATGTTTTGTAACCGAAAATTCTACCAGCGTATCCGATATTTTCTGCGGCATCTTTGGAAGAAAAAAGATTGATATCATAATTGCTGAGAGAAAAATCTGCACCTATTTTTCCGTTTGTTAAATTATAAGCTCCATTGGCAGAAAAAACCTGAGTTTTCTGTGGAGAAGGCAATTTTCTTACCGCTTTATATTCGCCAAGATTATCACCAACAAATTCAAAAACTCTACCGTTATTGGTGGTTTGTTTCAAATTGTAATCTCCTTTTTGTATTCCAAAAAACGTGAAAGCAACTTGGTATAAAGTTAAGGTTTCATCGGTAGAAAATTCATAATAATTTCCTGATGGATTTGTAATTAATTGATACAAAATTTTGTTTACATCGTATTCTGAAACCACTCCAGAAGGAGCAAACATTAAATCTTGATTGTTTCCTGCGTCTGCTAAAATTTGCTCATCTTCTTTAGATAAATTTAATGCTAAAGGTGCATTTTTATTATCATTTTCCATAAACCATTGAAATCCTGCGTTCCATTTTTCTCTTTCGTGTTTTATAGATCCTGTCAATAAATACCTGGAATAATTTCGATTGGTATAATTATAAGAAATGGTAATAAAATTTTGTTGAAAAATGGGTCTTGAACTGGTAAAAGTAATTTCTCCAGTATTATAATTAATTACATAATCTTGATTTTCTCCACGATTCATCAAAATTCCATCGATATAAACCTGTTCCGAACCAGAAAGAATGGTGATGAATTGTTCACCATTTTTCCCTGTTAATCGATACGGACCTTGATTTCCTTCGACACCTTGAAAACGAATTCTATGAAATTCACTTCTTGCAACACCTCCAGAAACATCGATGAAAGTTTTATTTTTATCCCCAAATTTAGTTTCAAACTGTAAACCCAAACTTTTTCTTTGATACCTTGCGAAATAGGAATTTTCTTGAAAAAGATCTACATGACCAGCACGAATAATGGAATTGTCTTTTATATTTAATTGCAAATAAATTTTATCAAATTCTTCTAAAGTTTGCGTGTAACCATCTGCTTGAATGGGCAAATTGTGGTCTGAAATAGACGCTAAAATAGAAACATCTGGAGAAAGTTTACCAGAAATTTGCAAATCCATAGAACTTTGAACTGAAGAACCTTGATTATTTCCAAAAGTGATTCCACGAACGATAGAACCTTTGGAATTGAGATCTCCTAAGAATTTTTCTCTAGAATTTTTTGTGAGAATGGCCTCATCATAGACAATTTTATTTTGAAATTTAATAAAATCCAAAGTATCTTTGGTAAAGAAATCTCGTTCTATTCTTGCAGCTAAAATACTGTCTTTTTTCAAAGAATCTTTTGGTAAATTGGGGTTTTTCCATGTGAAAATTTGGGCTTCAATAAAATTGAAAGCCATTAGAATTAGAAGAAAAGAAAGTGATTTTTTGTTCAAATTTTAAGTAAATACTTGCGTAAAAATAACGAAAATAAGTTGTTTTAATTGTTAATGAATTTATTAAAAAAAATCAATACTTTTGTTAGGTTAAATATTTAAAAAACACTACTATGAAAAAACTTTATTCTTTAGTTGCAATTGCAATGATTTCTTTTACTGCAAATGCTCAAGTTGCAAGTGATAATTTTACTTATACAGGAGCTTTAAATGCAAATGGATGGACAACTCACAGTGGAACAGGTGGGCAGATAGTATCCGATGGTTCAAAAGCAACCATTATCGCTGGAAATAGCGAAGATATCAATTTAGCTTTTCCATCTTTCGCAATGGCAACTGGTTTGGTCAATAAAGTAACCTATACAGCAACTGTAAATGTTTTGAATGATGCAACTTTAGCACAACTTGCTACAGGGGATTATAATTTAATGTTGGGTAAAACTTCAGGAGCAGGTGTTACTCTTTTTTATGCGAGATTATATGTAAAAGGAACTGTAACTGGTTATTCTTTAGGAATTTTAAATAATTCTGGAGGTTCTGTTACCCCAAGTTATGGAACAGAAATACCGTATGGAACACCTGCAAACATTACTGTTGTTTATGTGGTTGATAAATCTGTATCTCCTCTTGCTCAATATGCAACTTTGCAAATAGATAGTCAAGCTCAATTATCCAATAATACTGGAACAGGAACTGCTGCTACAGATGTTGCTTCATTATGCATAAGACAAAGTACTGGAACAGGAAATGTAACTTTTGATAACATTACCGTTACTACTTCTGCTCCTTTAGCAGTTAAAGAATTGATAGGTAATAATACAAGATTTGTGAAAAACACACAAGTGAACCAAGATATTAATTTCGGAACGAAAGCGGATGTTAAAATCTTTTCAATGAATGGTCAACTAGTAAAATCTGCAAGTGTTTCTGAAAATAAAAGTTTAGATGTTGCTGAACTTGCACCAGGAATGTACATCGTTACAGGAACCGTAGATGGTGTTCCAGTATCTCAAAAAATAATGAAAAAATAATACATTAACTTTTTGTTAATTATAGCCGTTCTATTATTTAGAGCGGCCTTTTTATTGTAAATTTGCAGCTTAATAATTTAAAATATTTTTTATGAAAAAACTTTATTCTTTAGTAGCAGTTGCAATGATTTCAGTAGCTGCATTTGCACAAACTCCAACACAGGTTGTAAATGAAACATTTAGTTACACAGGAGCATTAAATGCAAATGGTTGGTCAACACATAGTGGAACATCTGCACAATTATTAGCAGATGGAACTACAGGAAATATGGTGGCAGGAAGTAGTGAAGATTTAACCAATGCGTTCAGTACTCCATATCCTGTTTCTGCTGGCATGATAAATCGTGCAACTTATTCTGCTACTATTAATGTACCAAGTGCAACTGGACTTACTACTTCTGGAGATTATTTTCTAATGTTAGCTGCCACTTCAGGAGCAACAGTTACTAATTTTTATGGAAGACTTTTTATTAAAGGAAGTGCGACAGGATATACATTAGGTATTTTAAATAATTCTGGTGGTACTGCATCTTATGGAACAGAAATTCCTTATGGTACAGCCGCTAATATTTTAGTAGATTATACAGTAAATAATTCTGTAACACCTGCAACAAATGTTGCAACTTTACAAATTAATGCTCAACCATTACTTACCAATGGAACTGGAACAGGTGCATTACCAACAAATATAGCTTCTATAGCAATAAGAGAAGCTGGTAACGCAACAAGTGGAACTGGATCTATAAAAATTGATGATATAATAGTAACTACCTACTCATCTTATTTAGCAGTTAGTGATCTTGCATCAGTAAAAAATACTTTCGTTAAAAACACTTTTGTACAAAACGAAATAAATTTTGGTGCAAAAGCAGACGTGAAAATCTATTCTATGAACGGACAAGTTGTAAAATCTGCAAGCGTGTCTGAAAACAAAAGTTTAGAAGTTGCAGATCTTGCTTCAGGAATGTACATTGTAACAGGAACTGTAGAAGGACAAGCTGTTTCCACAAAAATTATTAAAAAATAGTACGTTAACTTTATGTTAAGTCTGGCCGTTCTTTTTATAGAACGGCTTTTTTTTTGTAAATTTACGATATATCAATTTTTAATTTAAAATGAAAAAAATGAAAAAATTTTACAGCTTAATCTTAATTTTATTAATGACATTAGGATTTACACAAACTTACACAGCAGATTTTGAAAGCGAAACTAAAGGCAGTTATGCATCTGTAGATGTAGATCTTGGTTCACCAATTATTAATTGGAACTTAACAGATGCAGTTTTAGGAAACCTTGCAAATGATTGGTTTAACGGAACTAAAAGTTTAAGAATGAGAGGATATGCAACTTCTGTAGCAACTATGAATGCTAATAAAACTGGTGGAATTGGCACTATTTCTTTTTATTATAAACAATATGGTTCAGATTCTCAAATTCCTTATAACATAGATTGGAGTTCAGATGGAACCACTTGGACAACCATTGGAACTATCACTGCAAATGCAACCGTTCAACCTTTTACTTACACCCTAAACCAAGCCAATGCAAGAATAAGAATTATAGGTGTTGGTGGTGCTTCATCTAACCAAAGAATGAATGTTGATGATTTGGTAATAACAGATAGCGGAACAGCAGGAAGCCCAACTCTTACAGCAAGCCCAACAATGGTAAATTTCGGAAATCAAATTAACGCAACTACATCTTCTGCAAGTTCTGTTACAGTAGCTGGAAGTTCTCTTACAACAGCTCCTACTTATGCTCTTTCTGGTACAGATGCGGCACAATTTTCTGCAACTGGAACACTTACAACTTCTGGAGGTACAATTAGTGTTACTTTTACACCAACTTCTACAGGTGCAAAATCTGCAACACTTACGGTTACTTCGGAAAGTTTATCTCAAACAGTAGCTTTATCTGGAACAGGAGTAACAGCAGGAAATCCTTATGGTTTAGATGAAAGTGCACCACTTGGTATGCTTATGGAAAATTTTGAAACTGGTACTGCAAACTCTAATGTTAATCCAACTGGATGGAAAAATGTTGCTGAAACTGGTGCAGATAGAAAATGGGACACAAAAGCTTTTGGTGGAAATCAATATGCTCAAATGAGTGCTTTTAATGGAACTGGAGCTTATAAAACGCTTCTTATTTCTCCGGCAGTAAATTTAAATACAATCAATAAAGCTAATGTAACTTTCGATTGGAATTCTGGATTTAGCAATGGTGCTACTTTAGATGTTTATATCGTAAAATTAGTAGCTGGAGTAATGCAAAAAACACTTTTGCAAACCATTAATGATAATGTGAATACTTCTTCTTACGGAGCAACATTTACTACCGTAACTTTAAATTTATCAGCGTATTCTGGCACAGCTTTTCTAGCTTTTGAATATAATGGAGTTGGACCAACTACAACAACTACTACTTACCAAATAGACAATGTAAATATGCCTTCTTCTTTAGCTGTTTCAGACCTAAAAGAAGTTAAAGCTCAATTTGTGAAAAATACAATTGTGAATAATGAAATTACTTTTGGTAGCAAAACAGATGTAAAAGTATATAACATGAACGGACAGCTTGTAAAATCTGCTTCTGTTTCTGAAAATACAAATCTACAAGTTGCAGACTTAGAAGCTGGAATATACATCGTTACAGGAACTGTAAACGGACAAGCAGTTTCTCAAAAAGTAATGAAGAAATAATATAGAAATATATTATTATTAGATATAAAGTTGCTCAGAAATGGGCAACTTTTTTTAGTACCATCCTCTTCGCAAAGCTCCTACAAATGCACTGAAATTTAATACTAAAGAAAACCTAATTCTACTTGCATAATCTTTGAAACCCGGTTCAAAACCTAAAGTAGAATATACAGGAAGAAAAACTTCTAGAAAATCTGGGATTATTCTCACTTTCACACCAGAATCATAAATAAATTTTGAAGGTAAATTTTTGTTTTTATAAATTCCCGCATCTGCATAAATATCAAACATTTTCCAAACTTGTGTATCTACATTCGCACTAGATATCCATTGGTTTGCAGATCCATTGATGAAAGATTTAAAACCACCATCTGCCAATATAAATTGCTGAGAAAGCAAGCCTGTAGTTGCACTTTGTCCTACTAAATTATAACTAAAAGTATAATTGGAAACTCTAGAAATTCCAAAATTAAAATTCGTATTTCGGGTATTATTTTGCATAAAATAACCACCAAATAGCCTAAAACTCATCTTTCTATTTTTCGCAAATTCCCATCTATAAAAACCTTCCGCAGAAATTTTATTGTAATCTTCCATCAATTGATAATTTATGGAAAATTGTTTTTCATTAATCAATTTATTATCAGAATATCGGAAACCAACATTAAATAAATTGTATTGATCATAGTCGTTTTTGGCAATTAATTCTGGAGAAAGTTCCTTTTCGAAATGATTGTAAGAAAGAAAAAATGTTCTTCCTATAGCACTTCTCGGTTCTTTTTTTAAATCCATATTCGCAAAAGCAGAATATTTTTGATACGTAAGATCATAATCATAATGAAAATACGTGCCAGAAACGCCTAAATTTAAACTTCGGAAAAAACTATCTTTAGGCAATATTTTGTAAACTATTCCACCAGAACCTGTGATTTTTCCTGTTCCAGAACTAAAATAAGGCGTTGCAGAATATTCAAAATTTTGATCAAAAAGAGATTTATTTTTAAAATTCAAACCTATTAATACTTTGTCATACGCATTGAAATCTATTCTTGGGTTTAGATAAATTTCATTGTATTCTGGATTCGGAATATCTTTGATGAGCTTCAATTTTATTTTCTTCATATTAGAAAACAAACCTTTTGTATAAAGATAATTATCTCTAAATGATGATTCCGGAAATAAACTTTCATTATTTATAACTATTTTATAAGCATCAGATTCTGGAATTTCGTAGAATTTATCCGTTTTTTCGGCTTCAGTATCAAACCAATATTCGTGAACATCACCATTTTTGGCATAGGTTTCTATTTTGAAAGGAACAGGTAATTTGCTATTTTTTTTAACCCTTATTTGCAGTTTATCATCTACTTTTTCAAAACTTTTTATCTTGAAGTTTACACGTTGTTTCTTTGTAATATATTCTTTTAAAAAACTTGTAGATTCTTTATTTTGAAGTACTAATTGGTCTAGAAAATCATTAGGATTTATTGGTAAATCTTTATTTTTAATTAAATAATCTTTTAGAATTAAATTAAATTTATCGCTCCCTATTCTTTCAGAAACAAAATTAAAAAGGGTTCCCATTTCGAAATTACTGATTGCCATTTCATTGAAATTGCTGAGTTTTTCGAATGGCTCGTCTATTTTTTGATCCAGATTTTGCGTCATCATATATTGATATGCAATTCCATATCTTTCTAGAAGCTTTATTTCTGAGGCATGAAATAATTTTAAGGGTTGTATCCCAAGAAGCTTCGTTTCTGGTAATGTTCCGAGTAATTTACTGTCGCTATAGAATTTTTTTAGATATTGAATTTCCAAATACGTTTGCAAGCCATTTGCGAAAAAATGGTTTTTATTTTTATCGATTGCGAAAGATTCTTCTAAAACTTTTTGAGAAAGCAGGCTAAAATAGTCTAAATCTATCTGCTCTTTTTCTGTGAATAATGGTAAATCAAATTGCAGGAATTTGATATTATTATTCCCTAGAAATTCTTCTTTATTTTTAAATTTTTCACTGATGAATATTTTTTCTGGCAAAGCTCCCGTCTTTTCTTCGATGAAACTGAGATGCAACGGAATATAAAATTCTAAATTTTGCAATTCTTCTTCACTTAAAGAATATCCGAAAACGATTTCTACATTTTTACCTTTTACGATTGAATTTAATTTTAAAAATGGTGCTTTTGAAATAAAAATTTCTGGATCTGTTTTTAGTATTCCTTTAAAAGAATTTGGAACAATTTGGGCTAAATTACTTTCTGAAAACTCCCCATTTGGAAGCTCCAAATTTATTTGCCAATTGACATCAAAACTTGAAGTTTCTTCTATATCAAGAAATTCTTTATTTGCAAAATCTTCATTTTCAAAACTATCTGGTATCAGAAAAAAATATTTTAAAGCTACTTTATTTGCAGAAGTTCCGTAACCAGTAAACTTTATAGAAGGTAGAGAAAGCGTGTATTCTAGGTGAATATCTGTACTTTCATTGGGTTCTAAACTTTTATTTAAAGGAATTGAAATGTTTTCTTTTGTTAATTTTTTAAAATCTGAGAAGCTATAATCATCAATATTAATTGTTAAATTATTTAATTTACCAAGCTCATCTTTTTTAGCAAAATGCAAATCTCGATCTCTGTTTTCTAATTTTCTATCAGATAAAGAAGTTCCTTTGCTTTGATAAGCTGCAATCCAATTCAATAAATTTACTTCTTTGACGGCTACATTTTTCGTATTAAAATAGGTGATATCTTGAGAAACAGAAAGTGTTTTATAATCTTCCGACAATTTTGCCTGCACATTTATTGCATTTTTTTGTGCAAAAATAGATGCACATAAAAAAAGAAGCATAAAAAGACAGAAGTTGTTTTTCAAAAAGTAGTTTTAAGTATTAAATATCATAAGAATTTTGGAAATTAATTGCTTTTATAGGCTAGCTTCATACGCATTCCAACCTTCAATTTTATATTCTAAAGATGCTTTTTCTACATCTTCAGCTTTATAAATTCCTCTACCAACGATGATGAAATCTGTATGCAAATTCTTGAAAGCCAATTCTGGAGTTCTGTATTGTTGCCCTTTTCCATCGCCTTCTGTTGCAAGATTTATACCTGGCGTAAACAGCAAAAGATTTTCTGAAATTGCAATTTGAGAAACTCCACCAATGATATTTGGATGCTCTACAGCTATTTTTTCGGCTTCGTTTCTGTAATGTTCATCCGTAAGTGTACCTTTAGAAGACATGCTCAAAATAGCAACCACACCAGAATTTAAGAAATAATCCATGGAAGAATATCCACCAATTACGTGAGAAGTTACCAAATCTGCCCAAGAAGAAGTTTTGTAAATTCCGTAGCTGTATTGCAATTCTTGCGTGTTTCCGATGTCCGCAAATTTGCGATCTTCCATTAATAAAAACTGATGTTTTTTTGCTAAATCTAATAACGGAACTATCGTTTTTTCATAATCAAAATCTGTAATTATATCGATATGCGTTTTAAGAACAACAATATTTGAACCTACTTTATCAGCAAATTCCAGCAATTCTTCAGTTGTCAAAACATCTGCAGAAGCAATAAGATTAGATTTTTTTTCTATCGCAATATCTAATAATTTTGCAGCGATATGATGGTCTATATTTTTTCTTTTTTCTTCGTAAGATTTTCTACTCTTTTTTTCAAAAATTACTTGATTTCCTTTCAAAAAATCATTTATTCTTGCTATTTCATCGTCCATCAAGAGTTTTTCTTCGCTTAGCATTTCGCAAACTTCTGTAATATTAAAAAGTGTGTGAACTGCGTAACCTTTTTCTTCCAAAATTTCTTTTCCACCTTGTTGTCTATCAAGAACTACAACAATATCAGATACAGAAATTCCTTCATTTTCTATTTCGGGAATAGTTTCTAAAAGGGATTTTCCAGAAGTAATCACATCTTCTACCAATAAACAATTTTGTCCTTTTTGGTAAATTCCTTCAATTAATTTTTTAGTTCCATAGCTTTTTGCTTCTTTTCTTTTGATAATTAATGGAATATAACTTTCCAAAGACATTGCAGTTGCCATTGGTAAAGCTGCATAAGGTACGCCACAAATTACATCAAAATTATCTAAAGGAAGCATTTCTAAAAGATAATTGGCTAGATGTTTCAAGATTTTAGGATCTGAAGCTAATGGTCTTAAATCTACATAAAACGGACTTTCAATTCCACTTTTTAGGGTGAATTTGCCAAATTTTATAATACCAAGTTTGTAGCATTCTAGAAAAAATTCTTTCTTAGTTTCCATAGATCTTTTATATTTTTGTAAAGTTACTATTTTATTAAAACTCTTGAAAATACTACACAAAAAAATCGCTTGTTTTTTTTAAGCGATTTTAATATTGAAATATAATCTTATTCTACAATTTCTGCATCTATAATTGCTTTTGCAGACATTCTTTTTTCTGCTTCCCAAAGTAAAAATTTATCTACTTCTTTTACTAATTTTGGAATTATCAAAGCTAAAACTGCAAGATCATCTGCTATGCCTAGTCCAAGTACAAAATCAGGTATAAAATCTATAGGCGATAAAATATATAAAAAACCTAAAAGTGGTAGAATAACATCTAACGTTTTCATTTTATAAGTTCCATTTTTCCACATTTTCAACATTCTATAAATGTCTGGTATTTTCTTTAAGAAACCTTTGTGTTTTATGGCTTCTTTGGCAATATGTAATTTAGAATATTTCATTTTCTGTTTGTGTTGTTTTAATAATTCTGACTAAATTAATCAAATTCTTTGCCAATATGAAATAATTTTCGTTAATAAATACTTAAACTTTAGCGTTGTACATTTTTTATAAACTCATGAACAGAAGCATCATTCCAATTTTTAGAAGAAGTTTCTTTCATCAAAATCCTACCATCTAAATCTAATAAAAAAGTTGTAGGAAACACTGTAGGAAGCACATTTTTGCTAAGCGGACTTTCTGCTATGTAAACAGGAACGGTATATTTATTCTTTTCTAAAAATGCTTTTACCTTTTGTTCATCATCTTGTACAGCAATCAAAACAAAATCTACATTAGCTTTTTTGCTATCATACAATTTCTGAATTGTTGGCCATTCTGTAACACATGGAGCGCACCAAGTTCCCCAAAAATTAAGAAAAACAGTTTTTTTTCCTTTAAAATCTTTCAAATTTGCATTGGGAACATTCATTCCTTTCAAGGCAATGTCGTAATCTTCATCAGTTAATTTTAAAGCATTTTCTATATCTGCAATCGGGAAAAAAGCATCTTTCAAATAGGTTTTTATACTCGGCACAAATAGAAATGTTCCTACAATAAAAATCATTATTAATGCTAGAAAATATTTTTTCAAAAAATTCATTTTATAATAAATTTAAAATTTCTTCTAAAGTATCTTTTCCACGATTTTTCGCATAATAAACTTGCAAATCGTTATAAAACTGTTCACGAGGATAAGTTTCTGGGTTTTCTTTAAATTTTTTCAATAATTCTAAACCATGTTTTGGGCGAGGTCCCCAAGTATTTTTTACAGAAAAATCTTCATTTAATAATAGAACTTTCGGAATTGCTTGCGAATTGTCTGTAAGAAATTGATCGATAAGAGAAACATCAGAATCTCTAAAGAATATTTTCACTTCATTTTTCCCTTTAAAAAAGGCATCAATTGTTGGTATAGCTTGACTTGCATCTCCACACCAAGCTTCGGAAATGATAAGAATTTTACCATTGAAATTCTTTGATTTTAATTTTTCTACATTTTCATCAGAAGGTTTGAATACTTTTTCCATTCGGTGCATTCTCTGTAAGCCGAGTTCATAATATTCTTTTTTTTCTACATCTTCCTCATTTCGAGGATTAGAAATTCTATTTTCTGCATCTTTTTTATAAGTTTCGTACGAAACCGCTTTGTTCCAGTAATTTTTCATTTTAAATTAAATTTTTCCATTTTAAAATTTTCGCAAATTCTGTAAATAATAGTCTTCAGATTTTTCTTCATCATAATAATCATATTTTTCAAAAGGTATTTTTCCAAAATTTTTCACAGATTTTTTACTTTCGTGTTGTATGAATAAACCGTAATCTTCATCAAGTTTTAATTTTCCTTCATTATTATTCATCGTATAAGAAATTACGTAAGTTTTGTATAAAAACCAATTGTTTTCTATTTTATTATATTTAAAAGTGGTGAACATATTCCAATGTTGAGAGCCACTTGCAACTGAACTTTCGATAGTAAAATACCCATTTTTAATTTTTACATCACTAAACTCGTCTTCATTACCATTGCAATCTATGCAAGGAATTGTATTAATGCTTTCGTTAGCAATTTTAAATTCATTATTTCCTTTATTTAAAAGAATCAAAAGTGGTCTTTTATCTGGTTTTCCATCACCTATGTTTGATGTTTTCATTTCTGAAGTTCTCCTCAAAACCATAATCTTATCTAGAGATCCATCTAAGTTCAAATCGCCTTCAGCAATTTTAATCGCAGAGTAATTCTTGGGAATAAATTTCTTTAAATCAGTGGGAATATTTGCAATCTCATCATTTGAAGAAAAAATAGTTCTTCCTAAAGCATCATTTTTAAGTTCTTCATTTTTCACTAAAGTATTTATTTTAGAATCTAATTCGGGTTTTGTTTCAATTTTATTATTGATTGCTTTTTTCTCCGCCAAAGATTCTTCTACAGTTTGTTTGATGCAGGAACAACAGATGATGAACAGAAATGAAATTAGGATTTTCTCCATTTTGAATATTATTTTACAATAATTGTTGTTAAACTTTGCAGAGGTTACAATTTCCCTGTATATCTATTTTATGTATTTTTATAATCAATTTGCAATGGTTTTCTTTTAAATTATTCCAATCAAACTTTCCTCAATTTATTAATCAAATACAAATCCGCTAACACAAAAGCAGTCAAATTTTCTACAATCGGAACTGCTCTTGGTAAAACGCAAGGATCGTGTCTTCCTTTTCCTTCAACAATTACTTTTTTTCCGTATTTATCAATACTTTCTTGAGGTTGAATAATGGTAGCAACAGGTTTGAAAGCAACTCGAAAATAAATATCCATTCCGTTGGAAATTCCACCTTGTATTCCTCCAGAAAGATTGGTTTTTGTAGTTCCATCTTCATTGAATAAATCATTATGATCTGAACCTGTCATTTTTGCACCACAAAATCCGCTTCCGTATTCAAAACCTTTTGCAGCGTTGATATTCATCATTGCTTTTGCGAGTTCTGCTTGTAATTTGCCAAAAACGGGTTCGCCAATTCCTATTGGAACATTTTCGATAACACAAGTAATAGTTCCACCAATTGTATTTCCAGCTTTTTTGATTTCTTTGATTTTCGAAATCATTTTTTCTGCTGTTTCAGTATCTGGACAACGAACATCGTTGGTTTCTATTTTCGAAAAATCTAAATCTTGATAAGGTTTTTCGCAGAAAATTTCGCCAACAGAAGAAACGTAAGCATTGATTTTTATTTCTTTTGGTAAAAGTTGTTTGGCTAAAGAACCAGCTATCACCCAATTTAAAGTTTCCCTTGCAGAAGATTTTCCTCCACCACGAAAATCTCTGATTCCAAATTTTTTGTCATAGGTATAATCTGCGTGTGATGGTCTGTAATATTCGGAAATATGATCGTAATCTTTCGATTTTTGATTTTCATTGGGAACTAAAAAACCAATTGGCGTACCTGTAGATTTTCCATCAAAAATTCCTGAAAGAAATTGCACTTTGTCGCTTTCTTTTCTTTGGGTTACGATAGAAGATTGACCGGGTTTTCTGCGATCTAATTGGAATTGAATTTCATCAAAATTGATTTCTAAACCAGCTGGAAAATTATTTAAAATTCCGCCATAAGCTTCACCATGACTTTCGCCAAAAGTGGAAAGCGTGAGAAAATTTCCTAAATTGAACATGATACAAATTTAAGATAATTTATTGGCAAAATAGTGCTAAATCTAGTAAGAAAAAATGATTAAAATTCTAATTTTTTCAAAATTAATTCTAATTTTTGTTTGTCTTTTTTTGTTAATTTCATTAAAATAAATCCATCAGAAACATCTTCTGATATTTTTTGTGGAAATATTCCAGCATTATAATCTTCTTTTAAAAATTCTGGAGAAATAGCTGGAATTGGAGTATCAAAGCTAAATGGATAATCTTTTACTACATAAAATTCTAGGTTGCCTATTTTGTGTTTTGTGAATTTATTTAATTCAAAATTATTGGGTTTTATAAATTGAGATTTGTAAAAACCAGACATGAAATTACCTAACTTAAAACTTGGAATTACTTCTTGTAATATTTTTGGATTACAAAATAGGAATAAAGAGAATACAACTGATACACTTGTAATTGTAAGAACAACTTTTCGATTAGCAATTTTATAAAATAGCACAAAAAATACTACAAAAAAAACATCTATAAAAAATCTATATTGCGCTGAAAAATAGAGAACTAAAACACATTTTATGATTATTGAGATCCAAAGTAAATAGTGTAATTTATTTTTAGTTTTAAAAGCAAATATGCTAAAAATAAGAATGAAAAATAGGAAAAACCAATGTATAACTCCTTTTATTCCAGATAAAAAAAGCCAATTATTAATATAATCTAATGTAGAAAATTTCTCTATATCACTAACTGAATATTGCATGTCATAAGTTTTTTGAATGGCAATATCTGAGGAAATTTTTAATAATTCTGCGTTTGGTTTCCAACTCAAATTCATATCTAAAACAGAAACTGGAAAAATAGGAAATCCAAATGTCCAAATGTTTTTAAATATAAATAATCCGAAAATAATTAATCCAAATGATAGGAATTTTAAATGAGATTTTACAACGAAAATAGAATAGAGAAATACAAATATCGGTACCCAAATCATCGTAGGTTTTATGGCGAAAACGAAAATAGAAACTGCAAAAAGTAAATTGGTATTTTTATTTTCTAAAAAAATTTCATTTAAAACAATTAAAGAAAAAACTATTGCAGGTAAATCTGGACTTGGAGATTGTATAAAAAGTAACAATATTGGGAAAAATAATAGATGAAGCCAAGTTTTTTTCTCTAAAATATAAATTAAATAAAACACCATTATAAGAGCATTCATCCTTAGAAATGGATCGGAAAAATTGGAAAATCCTGCTTGAAAAATATGCCAAAAAGACATTTGACCCAAAAGTAAATCTAAATTTGAAATCCCTTTTGTAATTCCAACTTCAGAAAGCCAGCTGATTGTTGGAACATAATAACCGAAATGATCTAAAATAAAGGGATAAAAACTGCTAAAAACTAAAATTATTATTAGAAAAGGTAAAAATAATTTAATATTTATTATAATAAAAGTATGTAAGTCTTGATATAATTTAAAATAGAAAAAAAGTCCGAAACCCATAATTAATACTGGTATTTCTATAAATAAATTTAATGGAATGAAAAATGCAAAAACCGTGAATAAAATTCCTAAAAAAGGAATACCTAAGAAAATATTACCAGAGATTCCTATTAATAATTCCCCTGTTAAACTTTCCAAAAGTTTACCAAAACCCATGAAAACAGGCATTAAAATTATCAATGAAAATAAAATATACAGCATAAAATAGGAATGTTTAAAAATAAGTAATCTTTTCTGAAAAAGTTTACATCTTTAACAAAAAAAACAAGCTATTGAAAATCAATAACTTGTTTTGAGGTTTCGAGCGGATTCGAACCGCTGTAGATGGTGTTGCAGACCACTGCCTAACCACTCGGCCACGAAACCGTGTTTTTTTAGAAATGCAAATATAAGATAAAATTTAAAGAAAGAGAGTCTTTTTATCTAATTTTTCTATAAATAAAATTTTAATTCTGTAAAGAAGTTCCAAGTGAATCCAAATCTTTTTTTAATTTTTGAGCATTTTCATAACTTTTCTTATTGACAACTCTTGTATCAGAAATACTATCATGCCAACCATTATTTCCTAAAAAACTAATAGCATCAAAAGGAATTGCACGGCAAATATTTCTTATAAAGTAATCTTTCAATGTTAAAGGTGTGGCATCAGTTTTTACAACGATTGTTCCTGTAATATATTTTCCAAGACTTCTACCTTTTGTTATAAATTCTGAAAAAAACATTACTGATACAAGCAAAAGCATTCCTAATAAATTGTCTAACAAGGAATTATTATTGTCAATTTCATCAGAAATTTCATTTGCTATAGAAGTACTTGTTAGTGCGATAATTACACCAATAACAAAACTAACTGATAAAACGACTATAAAAGTAAACGCAATATCTATAAGATAATTCGCAAATCTAACTCCTTTATCTGCTTTATGATCTTCTACAATTCTTAAAATTTTTGCCATATAATATTTTCCTCAAAAATAAACAAAAAATATAATCTTTGAAACTTGAATTTAAATCATTTAAAAAAAATTGACTGGAGATTTACCAACCTCCGCCACCACCGCCACCTCCACCACCACCGGAAAATCCACCTCCACCAGAACCGCTACTAGAACTAGATGGTGGTGTAGATGCACTGCTTAGAGAACTTGTCATACTACTGCTGAAAGCATTTACAAAAGATGCATTATGAAAACTATTTCCTACATACCAATTATTTTGATAAGGGGTTTTCATGTTTTCTAGCATTTTTTCAAATTTTTTGCCCCAAATATTATCTAAACCTAAAACCATAGCATAAGGTAAATATTTTTCAAAAATTTCGGGTGTCATTTGTGGAGGATTGTGAAACTTTAATAATTGATTTTCTGCAGCTCCCAAATACATTTCAAAACCATCTATTAAAGATCTTTGTTGTAGCAATTCTTTTGAAGGTTGGCGTATAAAATAACTATAAATGATTAAACCTGAAAAAGCAACCATCAAAAAAAGGTAACAATAATTGAAATTTTGATCATTTGCAGATTCTAAACCCATATAAATACCAATTGATGCAATGAACATGAAAAAAGCAGGTACAATCCAAAATATTTTGAATGCTATTTTAAATTTACCAAAATATTGGAGTATAAAAAATACAACCATTAAAAAAACAAAGAAAAAAGCACCTAAAGCTATTTTACCAGAATCTGGATTGATAAAATTACTAATTACCAATCCAATTGCATACAAAGCAATGATAACAATTGATGGAATTATTAAAAGCTTTTGATTATTGCCTGTTTTCAAAAAATCGTCATGTTGAAAATTTAAGCTCGACTTTACATCTTTCACCATTTTTTCTATTGTACTATTATATTTTGTACCTAAAGTCAAGCTTTTAGAATTTTCAGAAAACAAATTATTTAAAATATTTTGTTCTTCTTTTGGCAAATCATTATCACTATCCTTTGTTTGTGTTAGCGTATATTTGGTAGATTTAAAAAGTCCAAGTAGGTTGCTTTCTACACTTTCTGTGATTTTCAAATAGCCTTTAATCGCTAAATTCACTACAGAAGCAGTAACAAAACTTGTTGAAAAATTTTGTTTTTTCAAGTAACCAAAAGATGCTGGAGAAAAATTTCCAGGAGGATTGAATTGAGGATAAACAGTTGGATTATCAAAATCTCTTCCGTATTCGTCCCAAGATTTAAAAAAATAAGCAAATAAACCTGACAGGAAAAGAAAACCTACAGCTAAAATTCCGTATTTTTCTAAAGTAGTTGGAGGTGGTGGTGGTAAAATAATTCCTTTTTTGAAACCAATTGCAACTGAAAGACCTTCGTTACCTAGAAGATTTTCAGCAGAATAAGAAATTTCTGTATCCGAAATTTTGTTTGAAGTACAATTCTGCGAAGTACTACCATAAGCTCCTGTGTAACAAGAATTTTGCAAAATACTTGCTCCAGAAGGTAGTTTAATATTTGCAGATACTTTTTCTGTATTGAAATCCCAATTTAGTCCGTTTACATTCCAATAAAATTCATCATACTTATCAAAAAAGCCAATTGTATTTTTGGTGGTATAGTTAATTTCGTAATCATAATAATCTGGTGCAAGAAAAACTTCATTTTTTCCGACATAGATTATAAGATTATCATTTTTAGTTTCCGTGTGAAAATCTTCAACTTCTCCATTTTTTTTTACGGAAATATTATCATAATCTACAGATTGCTCTCTATCATTTAAATTTCTTGACAATGGAAGAGTTCGAAAAATACCACGTTTCATAGCATTTCCTGAAGCATACACTCTAATTTTTTCTGAAACTTGAATACTTGCATCAGAATTGACTAAAATATCTGAATGAAAAGAAATTATTCTTTCACTGGTATTCACAACATCTTCTTGCGCAAAAGAAAATGCGAAGAATAATAGAAAAAATATGGTTAATAAACGTTTCAAATCTGTAAAATTTTAAAACTTTACAGAAGGAACTACTCTTTCTGTTGCATTATCCAATTCAAAGAAAGCAGATTTAGAAAATTTAAACATATTTGCGAAAATATTACTTGGAAAAGTTTCTACCATAATATTATTATCACGCACAGTTCCATTATAATACCTTCTAGATTTCTCTATATCAGATTCTAAATTAGTCAGTTCTGCTTGTAATTGCAAGAAATTGGTATTGGCTTTCAAATCTGGATATTGCTCTGCAACTGCATTAAGATTGACCATAGCTTGTCCCAAATTTTTCTCTGCAACTTGTTTTTCTTCTACAGAACTTGCGTTCATAGCTTGTGTTCTTGCTCTGGTTACACTTTCAAAAGTTTCTCTTTCGTGCGTTGCGTATCCTTTCACAATTTCCACTAAATTTGGTATAAGATCGTGTCTTTTTTTCAACATTACATCTATACTGCTCCATGCTTCTTGAACCATGGTTTTTAATTTCACCAATCTATTATAGATGGAAATTCCGTAAAACACTACTAATACTAGTAACCCAAGGATAATTAATGCTGTCATTTTTTATAATTTAAAAGTAAAGATAATGAATATATGTTTACAAAATTAAAAACATTGAGTGATAATTGAAAAAATACATTAAATTTAAAGCTTTTAATTAATATCAATGAATCTACTCAAATCTACATCAGAAAGTAATTTTTCGTCATTTTCAATATGATTGTAAAGATGATTGGCAAAATAACTTCCATTAAGAATTCCTCTTGCACCAAGACCATTCAAGAGAAATAAATTTTTATGGATAGAATGTGAACCCAAAATTGGTCTTCTATCCATAACTGTTGGTCTGTAACCGAAAGAAAATTCCATGATTTCAAAATCATAATGATAAATTTCTTTTAATCCATCAATTAATTGTTGTTTAGCTTTTAAATCAACTTCATTTCCTGTACCTTCAGGATCATAAGTACCTCCGTAATAATGTAAACCATTCTCAAGTGGAAACAAAAAATGTTTCTTTTTAATGATTGCATTTACTTCTAGTGGTTTTGATAATTTTACTTTTAAAAAATGACCTTTATTGGGAATTACTGGTATCGTATTGAAAAAAATATTTTCTTTGATAGATATACCTTCGCAAAATATTATATTTTTAAATGAAATATCTTTATAAGTATTTGCTTCTGTATCAATTAATTGATGATTGAATTTTTCTTGAATTAAAATATTTTGAGTTTTAAAATAATTCATGAAATCTATGAAAAAATTTGAAACATCTACTCTACCAGAATTTTTTACAACTCCAGTTTGAAAAGGATTTTCAATTAAATCTAAAGTTTGAAATTCAGAATCTAAATATTGAATAAGATCTTCGTTTAATCTTTTTTTATGCCATGTTTCTTTTTCGCTGTCATCATGAAAAATGCGATGAATGTTTTCATCTACAAAATAATTTTTTGGTAAATACTTTGCAATTTCTTTTAGCGTTGATTTTAAAAAATCAATTTGCTCTTCTGCTTTCCAAAAACTGGTAAAACGCTTTAAAACCACAGGATTTATAACACCAGCAGAAACATGAGAAGCACTTTGTTTATCTTCTGAAAAAATAACAAAAGATTTTTTATTTTTAATTAATTGATGTGCAAAGAATAAACCTGCATATCCGTTTCCTACAATTATATAATCTATCATTTTATTCATAAAAAAACCTGAGTAATTCTACTCAGGTTGATATTAAATTACAAGTGAAATATTAATAATTCCACATTTCATTTTCCATTTCAAGGATTTTTCCTTTTATTCTATTGCTTTCTTCCAATTGTTCATCTGAATTTCTTGGGATATAATCTGCAACTTTACCTTCTCCCATTCCAGTTGAAGATTTAAAAATAATAGAACTGAATCTTCTAGCGTTCAATAGATCATCATAACTTAAATCTGCAGAGGCATTTGCTTTGTTATAAACTGTATTATTTGCTAATATTTCTCTTGCATCTGGATAAAAAATCCAGAAAAGATCAATTAATTCATCAGCAAAATCTAACGGTTTTCCAAAAGAATCTACTTTTCCTGATACAGCAGGATCTGGTCCCATTGCAGCAATTCCTAAAGGTCTGTATTTCATCTGTCCATCACGAACATCAATAAACCACATACCCATCATTTTAAGCATTCTTACTTTTTCAGAAGTTGTTTTGACTATATCAGTATATCTTTCAACTTCTTCTGCAGTAGGAGTTTTTCCAGAATTATAAATATCTATCAAAGCGTCATCAACTCTAGTACTTTGAAGTCTTTTTGTGATTTCTAGAGGAGTTAATCTTCTTGTAAAATTTTCATCATCATAAACTTCAGCAATCGTACCCGTTAAAGCACCATCTAGAAGCACTTGATATAAAGATTTTGTAGAAGCTGAAAAACCACTTGAAATATTGTAATAGTAAGGTTGATTTATTTTATCGTTCATATCTATTACTTCCCAAACATAAACACCTTTGCGAATATCTTTTTCGTCTACATAACCATATTTAAGAGGAGTAACGGTATTAGAAACCATACTATCTCCTACAATTCTCATGTTATCATTTCTTAATTTTCTGTACTCTTCTGGAGAGGTGGCATTAAGAATAGTTTGAGAGAAAGCAAATCCCGCAACTAAAATTAATAAACCACTTATATACTTTTTCATATTTATGAATTTTATTTAAAATAATTTTATTGAATACTAACACCTACAGTAGAAACATTTTTCAATCTTTGGTTACCCATACCAGTTGCAGTAACTTCTATATCCAAGATAAGAACGTTGTCACCACTTCTTAGATTATCAGTATAACCAGCCATTTGACTTAATGAGTTTCCACTTACATAAGTTGCTGCTCTTCCTGCAACTTTTAATTTAAACCCTGTTACTGTAAAAGTTACTGGGAAATCAAAATCAGGAATTGTAGCTGTTACAATTTGGTTTTTAAGAGAAGAAGCCGGCATACTTACGTAGCTTTTTCCTCTTATTTGTCCTTGTGGAGCTGGTACATTTTTAATTCTAAAACTAAATGCTTTAGATTGGCTACCTTTTGGACCAGATCCTGCAATCGTAAGATTTACAGCATCACCACCACCAGGTGTTACAACCCATTTACCAGAACTACCAGAAACTCTTGCTCCTGGAGCAGATAGTGATAATTTTTTATTATCAACACCTAAAATAGAACCTGAAATTGGATTATCTAAACCTCTGTATAAAACATTCATTTTATCAGCGGATAACATTGCACCAGTTTCATACATAACTTCTCTTGGACCAGCTATTACATTATATTTATGTGTATATGGTATATTTTGAACAGTACCATCAGACATTGAAACAGATATAGATCCAGCAAAAGATTTTTCACCTACAGAACTTGTATTTAAAGGTAAATACCCTTTTCCATCCTCTTGTCTGCTTACACCATTTATTTTAATCTTATTACTATTAGAATAAGAAGCTAAATATACCTCTGCAGTTGCAGGAGTTCCAATTTGTACATCTACAGGAGCTTTCACTATTGCATCATACTTATTGAATTTTATTGTAGCATCTACTTTCTCTTGTAGCATCATTGCCAAAGCATCAGATTGAATGTTTCTAGCATCATTTTGAATAATTTCCAAATTTGAAACCGCAGCAACTAATGGTTGTTTGTAAAATTTATTCTGTAACCAAGTTTTATCATTTTCAGCTTTTCCTGTTCCAGGATAGTCTGTCATTAATGATTTTTTGGTTCTTTCTACTAACTTTGATAAATCAGGATTATTCCCAAAAGTTTGATTCACATAATCTCTTATGCTTTTCATTTTTGCTTTTAAATTCTTTGCACCATTAGATTCAGAATTTTCTTCTCCATCAACAAAAAAGTAAGACATTACAGCTTCATTATCATTTAGAGCAGCGAAATTTTCACCAACATCTACTTTTTTTCCTGTTGCTTTATCTGTATCTACAAATTTTGATTGATCTCTTAAAGTATTTTTTGTAGTTTCTACATCTTTAACTAAATCATCAATCATAGTTTTCAATACTTTGTATTGTGCTAAAGGTGTAGCATAAGTATCTGGTACATTTGCTGCTTTTGCTTCCAAAGTTTTTTCAAATATATCGGTATTTCTAGTTTCCGTCAATGCTCTAGTATCTCTTAATGATAAAGTAGATTCGTAATAAGAACGGATAATTTCTGCATCAATATTTAACGCCATCATCGCGATGAACACGAGGTACATCAAATTGATCATTTTCTGACGTGGAGTCTGTTTTCCTTGTGACATTTTTTCTTTTCTTTAGTTTAATTAATAATTGAATAAAATGTTGGAATATTATGACTTCATTGCTGTAAGCATACCTCCATAAACCTTGTTTAAACTATTTAAATTTGTAGTTAAACCATTCAATTCTGAATTAAATTTATCAGAATGTTCTGCTGATTTTTCTAAATCTGCAATATATTTAGAACTATGATCTATTTGTTTTTGGCTATTTTCTAATTGTAAAGAATATAATTTATTTAAACTATCCATATGCTCTGCAGCTTTGAAAAGTTGATCATTATATTTACTTGTAGAAGCAGATACATCTACAGTTTGGTTTATTTGATCTACAGAACCAGAGAATTTATCAATACCAGTTCTTAATCTTTCAAAAAGATTAACATCTAGTTTTGCATCTTCTAGCATTTTATCTAATTTACTAGAAAGAGAATTTTCCATTTCTGCGAAAAAATCTACTTGTTTTGCTTGTGTATTTGCAAGATTAGCGTGTATAGGATTTGGTGTAGCATGACGATCCAATAATTCTGGATATACATTTTCCCAAGCATAAGCTTCTTCTGTTTTTGGTGGATCAAATGCAAATATTATAAAAATAAATGCTTCTGTGATAAGACCAACTGTAAGTGCTGCATTACCAGTAACTGGTCCAAAACTTATGTGCGTAATTTTAAGCCATGCTCCAAGAATTACGATTGCTGCACCGAAAGAATAGATAAAATTATATATCCCTTCTTTTGTTGTAAAAACTCCTCTAGCCATAATAAATAGTTGTATTAATTTTTAAAAAATAGTTTATTAGTTTGTTCTTCTTTTTTGTTTTACTGCAGCTTCTGGTATATCTTGTACGGTTCTGAAACCAATATAACTTCTAGCAGAATCTTTTCTTTCCCAATCTCTATTACCTGTCATCAACATTTGACCTATATCTTTCCAAGAACCGCCTCTTACAGATTTTTTTGTATCGGTTTGAACTTTAGTAGAAGGGTTTAATGTAGAAGACATTCCATAAGATGAATTATTATATTCAGACACAGTCCATTCAGAAACGTTTCCTGCCATATCATATAAACCAAATCCATTTTTACGGAATTTTTTTACTGGAGCAGTAAAACTGTATGTTCCTTCTTTTTTATCTTCAATATAATCACCACGTTTTGGTTTGAAGTTTGCAAGGTAACAACCTCTATCATCCATTAAATATGGACCTCCCCATGGAAAAGTTGCGTTTTCTCGGCCACCTCTAGCTGCATATTCCCATTCTACTTCGTTTGGTAAACGGAAATTCATTGGAGCTTGTCTTTTCTTTTTCAAACTTTGGTTATAATCTGATTTCAATTTAGATCTGAAATCACAATATGCTCTAGCTTGATCCCAAGTTACACCAACTACAGGATAGTTTTTGTAAGCATTATGCCAGAAATATTGTTCGAATAAAGGCTCGTTATAAGAATAGCTAAAATCTTTCACCCAAACAGTAGTATCTGGATAAACTGCTAAACTTTCTCTTTTGATATAGTTTGCACCACGTTCTTTTGCTTGTATAGCAGAACCGTGATCTTCCCATTGGTAAGAATATTTTAATTTACTAGCGTCAATCATTTTATGACCACCACCATTTAATCTATCAGAAGCTGGAAGATACATAGATTCTATAACCTCTGCATATTCTACATCTGGATATTTATTAGTATTCCAATGCAATGGAACTTTCCAATCTAATTTTTTAGATTCATCAAAACCACCTCTAGAACCTTGATTCTCTTGATACTCTTGGAATGGAGTAAGATTTCCTTGGTTTATAGAAGCGTCTTGGTATGCATAATCTGTAATACTTTGACCTTTTCCTTTTCCACCACCAAAACCATCACCTGCAGCTTCTGCAAGAAGTGTACGTGCGATAGAATCTCTTACATAATTTACAAAAACGCGGTATTCTGCATTGGTAGTTTCAGATTCATCCATAAAGAAAGATGAAACCGTTACTGTTTTCAATGGTGTTTTTTCCGGTGTGTTTGTCATATCTTGATCTGCGAGACCTGCTACAAAAGAGCCAGATGGAATGTAAACCATTCCGTATGGTCTTTCTGCAACGAAAGATTTTGACTTTTCTCTTGGTATAAGTTCTCCTTTAGTTCCTGGTTTTCCAGCGGTACTGCTACCTCCTGAACAAGAAACTACTAAACCTAATGATGCTGATACTAATAATAGAAATATCCTTTTCATGCTAATATTTATAATTAAGGCGTAAATATATAATTTTTTTAAGAAACTTTTAAGATTTTTTTTACAAAACGTGAAAAAAGTTATAATATTTTATTCTGAGTTAAATTTATTCTACTGTTACAGACTTTGCCAAATTCCTTGGTTGGTCTACATTTGCTCCTCTATATACTGCTATATAGTACGCTAAAAGCTGTAATGGAACCGATGCTACAATTGGTGAAAAACATTCTGATGTTTCTGGAATTTCTATGATATAATCTGCCATAGAGCTTACTTGTGTGTCTCCTTGGTTAACAATTGCTAGTAATCTTCCACCTCTTGCTTTTATTTCTTGCACATTGCTTACAATTTTATCGTAGTGTCCTTTTTTTGGAGCTATGATTACAATTGGCATATTTTCATCAATTAATGCAATAGGACCGTGCTTCATTTCTGCTGCAGGATACCCTTCTGCGTGAATGTACGAAATTTCTTTTAATTTCAATGCTCCTTCTAATGCTGCTGGATAATTATAACCTCTACCCAAATATAAGAAGTTTTGAACTTCTACGAAATCTTTTGCTATGTTTTTTATTAATTCATGGGTAGATTGTAGTACTTCTTCTATTTTTTTCGGTAATAAATTTAATTCTATGATCAGTTTCATGAATTCTGCATTGCTTAAATTCCCGTTATGCTTTCCTAATTTTAAAGCAATCATAGAAAGTATAGTCAATTGTGCTGTAAATGCTTTTGTGGGAGCCACACCTATTTCTGGTCCTGCATGCGTGTAAGATCCCGCATCTGTAATTCTTGAGATAGAAGAATCTACGACATTACAAATTCCATAAATAAATGCTCCTTTTTCTTTTGCTAATTTCAAAGCTGCCATTGTATCTGCAGTTTCTCCTGATTGAGAAATTGCTATTACGACATCTTTATTAGAAATAATAGGGTTTCTATATCTAAATTCTGAAGCATATTCTACTTCTACATTTATTCTTGCGAATTCTTCTAATAAATATTCTCCGATTAAACCTGCGTGCCAAGAAGTTCCACATGCGATAATGATAATTCTTTCTGCATTGGTGAATTTTTCTAGGTGATCCCAAATTCCTGCCATTTTTATGATACCTTCGTCTACAAGCAATCTTCCTCTCATGGTATCATGCACGGATTTTGGTTGTTCAAAGATTTCTTTTAACATGAAATGTTCATAACCGCCTTTTTCAATTTGCTCTAAACTAAGTTTTAGTTCTTGAATTGCTGGTTCTATTTTAGTATTGTCTTTAATAGACCTAATATCTACTCCATTTTCTAGAGAAATAATTGCCATGTGACCTTCTTCTAAATAGATTGCTTCTTTTGTAAATTCTACGAAAGGAGAAGCATCTGAAGCTATAAAATATTCTTTATTACCAAGACCAATTGCTAATGGAGAACCTAATCTTCCTACAATCAGCATTCCTGGATAATCATCGTGCATTACGGTAATTGCATAAGCTCCGTACACTTCATTTAAAGCATATCTTACAGCAGTTGGAAAGTCTAAATTAGCATCTGTATCCATAAAATATTGGATAAGATTCACCAAAACTTCTGTATCTGTTTCTGATTGAAAAGTGTAACCTTTATCAGAAAGCATTATTTTTATAGTATCATAGTTTTCTATAATTCCATTATGAACGATGGCAATTTTACCATTATTAGATAGATGTGGATGAGAATTTCTATCAGAAGGCACGCCATGTGTTGCCCATCTTGTATGTCCCATTCCTACAAATGCTGTATCTTTTAAATTTTCTGATATTGCTACCAAATCATCTACTTTACCTTTTGTTTTAGCAGATACAAATTCATTATTTTTATTTTCTAATATAATTCCAGCACTGTCATAACCTCTATATTCTAGTCTTCGAAGACCATTGATAACAACTGTGTATGCATCCTGAAACCCTGTATATCCTACAATTCCACACATATTATTCTAATTTTAATTGTTTTTTGATCCGTAAACCACTTTTAATTGTTATCTTTGATCGCTATTTGGGTCTGTGCCTACAAAAACCAATCTTGTTGGAGAATATGATCTGGATGTATAATTGTATGTAACTAACGATCCTATTTCGTCTGTTAAGAATGTACCCATTTTTACAATGTAATCTTTATTTGTAGCTTCTTTTTCTACTACATCTTTCAACGTTTTAGTTATCGTAAAATCGTAATAAGCTTGTTTTTGATCTAAATCATACGGTTTTACCAGTGCGTAACCTGGAGCTCCCGTTAAAGTAGACGTTTCTGCTAAAAAAGCTGTTGCATCTTTTTCTAAAAACACAAAAGAACTTGGCTTGGTATAAGAATTATTCCAAACTACTTTATCTGTATATATTCTCACTTTTGCAGAGATGATACCTATTTTATCGTTCTTCAATTTTGTTTTTAATTGCTCAATTGTAGTTGGTGGAATTTTAAAAACTATACTTGGACCTCCCATTCCTTGAATATATAATTTTTTATCTCCAGTAGTAGTATTTGTTGTAGCAAGAGCATCTGCAACTGTAGTACCTGTTCTATTATATGTGTACTTTCCTAGATGAGAATTTGGAGCATCTCCCATTGGTAATGTTGTAACATTTTGCGTTCTGGTTACAACTCCGTTTGTAGTTACATCGTTTTTGTAATACATTACTACCGATACATTTGAAGGGCTAAATGGGAAAAGGTATCCATCATTTTCATCTACAGAAATTCTTAATCCACGGAAATATCTTATGAAATTATAAGCATCTTTTAAATCGTTTGAACCTTCTTTAGCAATGATTTTGTTTTGAAAATAAGTTGCACTTAATGGTATTCTTAAACTTGGGCTTGTAGAAAACAAGGTTGTATTATCAGCAGTTTTTGTAATGGTAACAGAATTGATATTACCATCAAAAGCTTTTGAGCCTAATAATGTACTGTAATTCACATTTTCATTAGAGTAAAAAAGATCTGTACCGGTTTTTAAAAAATCTGTAACTTCATGAACTTTAATATTGAGTACAGTTTTTCCTCCTATTTTAGTTTTCCCGTATTTTATTATAGGATAGCTATTTACTACTTTACTAGATGCTACACTTCCTTCTGGATAGATATAATCTGTAGTTGTAGTAGTTAAAGAATCTGAAGAATAGGTATTAATTGGCAAATTCATGACTAAAACTACAGAATCTACAATAGGATTTGTACCGAATGTAGGAGCGTATGAATTTAATCTTATTTGACTGGCATATTCTGCTTTTTGCATCCCAAAAACACCTTCAGAAAAAGCTCCTAGTTGAGCATAGACTAATTTGGCATCATCACTTCGGATAGAATCGTTATTATTTACATTATAAGCTATTACATCATAAGAATCTATATTTTCTTGAGCTGCATTACCTACAAATAATTGCTCTCCAAGATTATCTGCATCAGATTCGCAATTATACAAAAATATACTTCCAAATAGTATTAATGAAGCAATTTTAATTATGTTTTTGAAATTTTTTATCATTTATAAATTAATTATATATTTTTTCTATTGATTCTATGTCTATGTATTCAGATTTTTCTGTTTCTAATTGATTAAAAGCTGCATCTAAATCTCCTTCAAGAAACTCATCACCTTTTATCACCAAATCCATGCTTTTCATAGCATTCATCACAAAAGTTTGGAAAGTAATATTCTTTTCATTTTCAAAATCTGAAATTTGATCGAATTTTAAAATTTCGGGCATTGCTTTTTCTAATGGTGTATTGGTTTCATTATATACAGAAAGAATCATTTTTGTATCCTTGAAATAAGAATCGTTCTTGTAATAGTTTTTTAAATAAATTGGAATAAAAGAAGCCATCCATCCACTTAAATGAATTACATCTGGAACCCAATTTAATTTTTTTATAGTTTCTATTACGCCTCTTGCAAAAAACACTGCGCGTTCTCCATTGTCTTCAAATGCTTTACCATCATCATCGAAATAACATTGTTTTCTTTTAAAATATTCTTCATTATCTATAAAATAAACTTGCAATCTTTCTCCTGGAAGTGATGCTACTTTAATTATCAATGGTTGATCCAAATCATTAATGATGATATTCATCCCAGAAAGACGAATAACTTCATGTAATTGAAATTTCCTTTCACTAATGAAGCCAAATCTCGGCATGAAAACTCTTACGTCATTTCCTGCATTGTACATTTTTAAAGCCATCTGATTTACCTTCGTAGCCATATTACTTTCTTCTTGATAAGGATACACTTCCGTGGTAATGTATAATATTTTTTGATCTCACATAAATAAATTTTTACTAATAAAGAGGATTCTCTATTTTGCAAAATTACAAAAATTATAGCTAATATTTTTTTATTAACATACTTTAATACAATTATCAATAGCTGAAAGCATTATTTATAGTTTTATTAATAAAAAAAAACTATTGTTTAATACAAATTTTATCCTAATTTTACCTTTAGTATTAATAAATTCAATTAATGGAAATTTTCAAAAACAAGAAAGAACTTCATAAATATATAAAATCTGCAAAAGAACGTGGAGACAAAATTGGCTTTGCTCCTACAATGGGTGCGTTACATGAAGGCCATCTTTCTTTATATAAAATCGCAAGGAAAGAAAACGACATTGTAATTGCTTCAAATTTCGAAAAACCTACCCAATTTAAAAATGCAGAAGATTTTCAAAAATATCCTAGTAACATAGAAAAAGAGTTAGATTATTTAGAAAAATCTGAATTAGTAGACGTTGTTTATATTCCAGAAGTTGAAGATTTATATCCAGAAATGGTAGAAAGCGAACATTATGATTTTGATGGAATAGAAATGGAAATGGAAGGGAAATTCAGACCAGGACATTTTGATGGAGTAGCAACCGTTGTAGAAAAATTATTTTCTCAAGTAGAGCCAGATAATGCTTATTTCGGTGAAAAAGATTATCAGCAGTTGGCAATAATTAGAAAATTAGTAGAACTGAAAAAAATTCCTGTTAATATTATTGGCGCACCAATTTTCCGAGAAGAAAGTGGATTAGCAATGAGCTCTAGAAACGAGAGGCTTTCTGAAAAAACTAGAAAAGAAGCAAAATTAATATATGAAACTTTGAAAAAAATAGAAGATTGGTTTCGGATAATCTCTATACCAGAAATTTATCATCGTGTGGAAGATATTTTCAAATCCACAGAAAATATGGAATTGGAATATCTAATTATTGCTGATGAAGAAACACTGAAAGAGACAGATTTCTTTTATAAAGATAGAAACTACAGGGCTTTTATAGTTGTAAATACAGAAAACGTAAGATTAATTGACAATTTGCATCTATCTTAATTAAAAAAAGCTCTGTAAAAACAGAGCTTTTTGATTTTCAAATTAGAAAAAATTGAAAAGTGACCCGGCTGGGATTCGAACCCAGGACCCATACATTAAAAGTGTATTGCTCTACCAGCTGAGCTACCGAGTCTTTTAATTAAAAATTTAGAATTGATAATTAAAAGGTTTTTCAATGAAATAATCAGAATTATTAATTCCTCCAATATTCATTGTTAATTTTTGTTGCTGTGCCTGCGACTGGACTCGAACCAGCACATCCTTAGGAAACCACCCCCTCAAGATGGCGTGT
>CAXYUO010000002.1:0-45146 GCA_964292185.1 uncultured Frigoriflavimonas sp. | reverse complement strand
ACACCCTCTATCACTACTTATTTCTACTGAATCTAGAAACATTTTCCGTTTTTGAGTAAAGTTTAGTTGATCTAATTCTCTTCTATTTTGTTGCATGGTTTTCATGAAATTCTCAAAAATTTCCAAGTTCAAAGTTTCATTTATATCCCCTTCAAAATAATCTCCTTCAAAACTATCATCTACCAAAAGAGTATATTCAAAACCATCACTACCAAGGTTCTGTTCTAAAGTTTTGATTACTTTCTTTGCCTTCGTAGCGTTTTCTAGACCTTGTATGTAGAATGGTTTGCCGTTTTGTCCGCAAACGATATCTATAATTGGGATTTTCTCGTCATCAACTTCAAGAAAATATTTTGTAATTTTTTCAAAATCAGAATGTTGTTTTATTCCAATATCCAAAGCATATTCATAACTGGCAAATATGATATTGTGAGCCAAATTGTAGTCTATTTCAGCATAATTTATTTCATTTCGTTCTAATAATTCAAAAATTTCATCTTCAGATTTGTTAAAATGAAACATAGTGTCTTTTATCCCTAAACAAAATAAATCTACCAGATAAAAACAAGCGGAAATATTACCATTGCTATGTTTTCTTGTTATCAAAACTTGCGTTATACCTGCGTCTTCCCAACCTTCGAGTACAAAGCATTTGTAGATTTCAAGGTTTCTTGATCTTGTAGTTATATATTTCTCTGGAGTTAAAGTTGCTTGTTTTTTCATTTATTTAAAATATGTGTTTCACAAAAGGTTAATTCACTATTTGCCCATTTTCGCTGCTAATTCCAGCAGTGTTTCTTTATCATCAAAATGATGTTTTGTTCCGTTTATATCTTGATAAGTTTCGTGACCTTTTCCTGCCACAAGAACTATATCTCTTGGTTCAGCAAATTTTATTGCCATTTTTATCGCTTCTTTTCTATCTGGAATTGAAGTGTATTTGCTAAAATTTTGTGGTAAAACTCCTGCTTCTATTTGCTTAATGATTTCCGTAGGATCTTCTGTTCGTGGATTATCGGATGTGATGATCGCCAAAGTAGATTTTGAAGTAGCTATTTTTCCCATTTCTGCTCTTTTAGAAGTATCTCGATCTCCGCCACAACCAAAAACGGTGATTAATCTTTCATTTTTACTCCGAATTTCGTTGATAGAATCAAGTACATTTTCTAAAGCATCTGGAGTGTGTGCATAATCTACAACGAAGAAAATTCCACCTTCGGATTTTAATAATTCAAATCTGCCAGAAACTCTTTTCAAATGTGAAATTCCTTGCAAAACATCTATTTCATCGAAGCCCAATTCTACAGCAATTCCGTAGGTTAAAAGTAAATTATAAACATTGAATTTCCCTGAAAGTGTAGACCAAAATTCTTTATTATTAAATTGCAAAAGCATTCCATTAAAATCTGCTTCCATCATTTTTCCGTGATAGTCTGCCAAAGTTTTCATTGCGAAAGTTTTCGTGGTAGCTTTGGTATTTTGAACCATTACTCTTCCATTTTTATCATCAATATTGGTAATTGCAATTGCTTCTGGAGAAAGCTCATCAAAGAATTTCTTTTTAGTGTTTAGATATTCTGCAAAAGTATTGTGATAATCTAAATGATCGTGGGTAATATTGGTAAAACCTGCGATTGCGAAATTTAAACCTTCTGTTCTATATTGATGAATTCCGTGAGAACTCACTTCCATTATTGCATATTCACAATTAGAATCTACGGCTTTTTTCAAAATTTTGTTGAGCGTAATAATATCTGGAGTTGTGTGAGTGGAAGGAATAATTTCTTCGCCAATTCTATATTCTACAGTAGAAATTAAGGCCGATTTATGATTTAAATTTGCCAACAAATCAAATAAAAGTGTGGAAGTTGAGGTTTTCCCGTTGGTTCCTGTAATTCCTATTAATTTCAATTTTTCTGATGGATTTCCGTAGAAATTGGCTGCAAAAATGCCTAAACTTTTAGAGGTGTTTTTTACTTTAATGTAAGTAATTTCTTCATTTAAATCTTCTGGAAAAACTTCGCAAAGAATTGCTTTCGCACCATTTTTTATGGCAGAATCTATGAAAGAATGTCCGTTTGAAAGGGTTCCTACAATTGCAATGTACATAGAATCCTCAACAACTTTTCGGCTATCAAATACTAATTCAGAAATCTCACGAGAAGTATTTCCGTGAATTTCTAAAACTGGGGTTCTATGTAATATTTCTTCTAATTGCATATAATAATTTTATCCCGATAGGATTTTTATTTATTGAATGGGTTAAAACCCATTCCTATTGATATTTTAATTTAAACGTAGATAAATGCGCTGATTTTTTTTAATGTAAGTTCCTTCCAATGGAAATTGTTCTTTTATACGACCGGTTCCTTTGTATTGTACTCTGTATCCTAGGTTTTCCATTTGCGGGATTGTGTTTTTCCCAACCAAACCTACTAAGTCTGGCATTTTGTTTTGAGTTACTTCAATTTTTATGTTGGGTTCTTTTATTTTTTTGAGGTCTAATTTTTTATCCACCAACATTTCTTTTTCAATGTTTTGTGGTGTTTTCAAAAATGTTTTTCCAGCAATTTCTTTAAAAACGGGTGCTGCAACTTTAGCTCCATAAAATCCTATAGACTTATCTGGCTGACTAATCATTACTAAACAAGTGTATTTCGGGTCGTCTGAAGGATAAAATCCTGCAAAAGATGCTTGGTATTTCATTGGCCCTGGTTTCCAGTATTCAAATCTTGCAGTTCCAGTTTTTCCTGCCATTTTAAGATTTGGGGTAAAGATACTTCTTGCGGTTCCTTTTTCTACGGCTTTTGTAAGAGCATTGGTCATCATTTCAATAGCATTTTTTGATGCCATTTTTTTCACTATTACCTGTGGTTTTGCATCGTGGAGAATTTGCCCGTCTTTCATTATTTTATCAATGAATAATGGTTTTAGCATGGTTCCTTTATTGGCAATTCCGTTGTAGAAAGTGGCGAGTTGTAAAAGTGTAAATCTGGAAGCGTATCCATAAGCTAAAGATGCTAAAGTACCTTTGCTCCATTTTTTGCTTTTGGGCGTTATTATGTATGGTTTTGTAATTCCAGGAAGTTCAATATCCATTTTATCAAACATTTTCCAACGTTTTAAATGATTTAAGAATATCTCTGGATCAGAACCATAAGCTTTTGTTATTAATTTTGCTGCACCCACATTGCTAGATTTTGCAAGCACATCGCTTATTCCATATCTTCCACCTCCGTGTTCGTCTGTTACTCTTTGTTCGTAATAATTCCAAACGCCGTTTCCAATGTTTACTGTTGTGTTTTCATCTATAAAACCATCGTCCATTGCTGCAAGTAGAGAAACCGTTTTGAATGTGGAGCCTGGTTCAGATGCATCTTTCATTGCGTAATTGTAGGCATCAACGTAAATTCCTGGTTCGGTTTTGCGAAGATTTACCATTGCTTTTATTTTTCCTGTTTTCACTTCCATCACTAAAACAGAACCGTGAACTGCATTAAAATTAATGAGCTGTTTTTCTAATGCAGAATGTGCAATGTCTTGAATTCTAAGATCTATGGTTGTATAGACATCTTGTCCGTCAATTGGATCTTGAGTTTTCCAGTAATCTATTGGTTTCCATTGGCTAGAGTTTATTCTTTGCTCTAATCTTTTTCCATCTGTTCCTGCTAAGTATTTTGAAAATGCACCTTCTAAACCAGATTGGTATTTTCCATTGTCCATTCCGATAGTTCCTGCTCCAATTTCTGATGTTGCCATTTCTCTTTTGAAGTTTCTATCAACGATGAAACCACCTTTGTTTTTTCCTCTTTTAAAAATCGGGAAATTTCTTAAACGGTCGTATTCGTCAAAATCTAAACCTTTTGCCAAAGAATAGTATTGATTTCCCTTTTTTTTCTGTGCGTCAAAAATTTGACGATATTGAATCCTTGGTTTCCCAAACATTACGCTCATAGAATCTACAAGTGCTTCAATATTTTTACTATAAACAGTATCTTTTATAATCTTAAAATCCAGATAAATGTCATAACGCATTACCGTAGTTGCTAAAATAGAACCATCTGAAGCATAGAGATTTCCGCGAGCTGCTTTTAGCGTAGCTTCTCTATAATTATTATTGATGTAATCATCTTGAATTTCTTTTACATTGGTGTTTTGAAGAACCACAATTCTGCCTAAGAAAACTACAAACACCAAAATAGCTACCCCTGCAAAAAGGTAGCCCCATTTCAAGGCGTTTTTTCTTTCTAGTTCAAAATTATTTTGCTGCATCTGTACTGTCTAATTTTATCAATAGTTTATGTGGATGATTTTCTAAAGGAATTAATGAGTCCAGAACCATTTCTTTTCCTAACTCCGATTCCATTTTTACTTTTATCAATCTGCTTTGAGCGAATGCATTTCTAGATTTATATTCTTCTGCTTGCTCTTTAAGGCTGTTTATTATTTCTATTTTTGAATTTACTAAATGGTTGCTAAAAATAATGATAATCATCAAAACAAAAAGCAATAAATACAATTTGTAATGAGATTTTATTTCGTCTCTGTTTAAGAAATTTCCTTTGATGATGTCCATCATTGTTAATTTCTTGGGTGTTTTTGGGTTTATATTTCTTTTTGCCATTCTATTTGGCTTTTTCTATTTTTATACCCACTCTCATTCTTGCACTTCTGGCTCTACCGTTATTTTCTATTTCTTCTTCATCTGGCATAAATGCTTTACTTTGCAAAAGTTCAAAAGATTTTTCAAAATTTCCGTAAATATCTCTGGTTGGTTCTCCTTCAAACATTCCATTTTTCAAAAATCTTTTCACCAATCTATCTTCCAAACTGTGGTAAGAAATTACCACCAATCTACCTTCTGGTTTCAAAATATTGTAAGATTGCAAAAGCATTTCCTTTAATGCTTCTAATTCTTGATTTACCTCAATTCTAATCGCTTGAAAAATCTGAGCGTAGAATTTATTTTGCTTTTGCGGAGGTATAAAACTGAACATTTGCTTTAAATCTCCAGTAGTTTTTATTTCTTTTTCGGCTCTTTTTGTAACGATGGTTCTTGCTAATTTTCTGGCTTCTCGCAATTCTCCGAAATAGTAGAACAAATCTGCCAATTGATCTTCTTCATAATTATTCAGCACTTTTTTTGCGTCCAAATGTTGCATTACATTCATTCTCATATCTAATGGCGCAGAATCTCGTATAGAAAAACCTCTTTCTAATTTATCAAATTGATGAGAAGAAACCCCCAAATCTGCCAAAATACCATCTACTTTAGGATAACCATACATCGTCATAGAATTTTCTAAAAATCTAAAATTTTGATTGATTAATGTAAATCTTGGATCTTCAATATTATTTTCTAAAGCTTCTAAATCTTGATCGAAAGAGAATAATTTTCCTTTTTCTGAAAGATGATTCAAAATTTCTTTAGAATGTCCACCACCACCGAAAGTACAATCCACGTAAATTCCATCTGGATTGGTAACCAGAAGTTCTATACTTTTTTTTAGTAAAACAGGATCATGATACATATTAATAATAATGATATTTGAAATTGAAAATTTATAATTCTATATTAAATTGGTCTCCCATTACTTCTTCTGCAAGAGCTGCAAAATTTTCTAAATCCGCAGAAATTACTTTTTCGTAAGCTTCTTTATCCCAAATTTCGAAAAAATCTCCTGCACTTGTAAGTACAATTTCTTTACTAAGATTTGCAAATGATGTAAGATCCTTAGAAATTTGAATTCTTCCGGCTTTATCTATTTCTACCGTTTTTACTCCGGCCGTAAAAATTCTTATGAAATCTGCGTTTTTCTTTACAAATCTATTCAGCTTATTTACCTTCTCCATTAAGAAATCCCACTTAATTATAGGGTACACTTCTAAGCTCGATTGGAACACAGAACGTTTTACCACAAAGGTTTCATCGCCAAAGTTTTCCATTTGTTTTGCAAGCAAAGCTGGAATTTTTACGCGACCTTTATCGTCTATCTTACATTCAAAAGTGCCAATGAAATTTCTCATTTGGGGACAAATTTATAGAAATATTTCTACATTTTCCCACTTTTTCCCGCTTTTTCCCACAATGTGAATAACTTTTATGATTTCGTCTTACAAAAGGATAACTCATTGAAGCGTAACTCGTTGTACATTTACTAATGAATTCGGTTATAATAGTGGTTTTTAAAGAAAAAAAAATTATATTTATAAAAAATTAAAAATATTAATTTAAGATAGAGGTAATAATTGTATTTTTACCGACTTGTAGAAGGATCATATGCTAATAAAAAAGAAAAAACATAAAGATATCAGTTTTATCTCCAAAGGAGAAGGAAAACCCATAGTCCTTTTGCAAGGATTAATGGGCGGTTTAAGCAATTTCTCAAAAATGATGGACTACTTTTCTGATAGAGGATATAAAGTTTATTTTCCAGATTTGCCCATCTATGACATGTCTATTTTGAATACCAATCTTACAAGTTTGGCGAAGTTTGTTGCAAAATTTATAGAAGAAGTCGTAAATGAACCTTGTACTTTAGTAGGAAATTCTATGGGAGGACACGTAGGTTTAATACTTACTTTAGCAAGACCAGATTTGATAAAACAATTGGTTATTACAGGTAGTTCTGGCTTATATGAGAGAAGTTTTGGAGATAGTTTCCCGAGAAAAAGTGATAGAAATTATATACAGAAAAAAGCAGAAGAGGTTTTTTATGATCCTTCTGTTGCTACACAAGAGTTGGTAGACGAGGTTTTTTCTGTAGCAAATGATAGAGGAAAAGGAATAAAAACTGTAATGCTTGCAAGAAGTGCAGTAAAGCACAATATGGAAAAAGAATTGCACAAAATCACTGTTCCTACCTGTATTATTTGGGGAAAACAAGACAATGTAACTCCACCAGATGTTGCTGTAAAAATGGATAAATTAATTCCTAATTCAGACCTATTTTGGATCGACAAATGTGGACATGCTGCAATGATGGAGAAGCCAGATCAATTCAATCAAATATTATTCGATTGGCTGAAAAATAAAAATTAAAGCCGAATCTATGGTAATCAAAACAACAGAATTTCTTAAAAGTAGCCAAAGATGGCAAGATTGTCCGGAAGGTAATTTTCCAGAATATGCCTTTATTGGAAGGTCAAATGTGGGAAAATCTTCTCTTATCAATGCGATGATGAACCATAAATATTTGGCAAAAACTTCGCAAACTCCAGGAAAAACGCAACTCATCAATCATTTTAAAATTAATGATGAATGGTTTCTTACAGATTTACCAGGATATGGATATGCAAGAGTTTCTAAAAGCACCAGAAAAGATTTTGAAAAATTAATTACCAATTATATTCTCAACAGAAATAATCTTGTGAATCTTTTCGTATTGGTAGATTCTCGACTTTCTCCACAGAAAATAGATTTAGAATTTATACAATGGTGTGGAGAAGCTGGAGTTCCATTCAGTATTGTTTTTACAAAAGCAGACAAACTGAAACCCAATACTGCATTGAAAAACGCAGAAATTTACCACGATGAATTACTAAAAACTTGGGACGAATCACCAGATACCTACATAACTTCTGCCGAAAAAAAGGAAGGAACAGATGATATTTTGAAATTCATCCAGGAAACCAATAAAATGCTTGCTAAAAATCAAGTTCGTTTTGATGAGTAATATTTTGTGGAAATTAAAAACATTTCCTGAACTTTCTACCGAAGATTTATATAAAATTTTAAAAGCAAGAATCGATGTTTTTGTGGTAGAACAAGATTGCCCTTATCCAGATTGTGATGATTTTGACCAAATAGCATTACATCTTTGGGCAGAAGAAAACGGTGAATTGGTTTGCTATTGCAGAATTTTTCCAGAAAATATAAAATATACAGAAAGTTCTATCGGCAGAGTTTTAACTACAGAAAAGGGAAGGGGTAGAAATCTTGGAAGACAAATGATGAAATATGCTGTAGAAGCTGTAGAAAATAGATTCCGCACTTCTGAAATCAGGATTTCTGCACAAGATTATCTCATTTCTTTTTATCAAGAATTTGGGTTTTTGCCAACAGATAAAAAATATTTGGAAGATAATTTGCCACATACGGAAATGTATAGAGAATAGGGTTTTGACTCAATAAATGTTTTAAAATTAATGAAACTTTATAATTACATTGCATTTTCGATTTATCAAATCTTTCATAAAACTATTAAAGGAGATAATCATTTTACCTTAATTATAAAGACGTCCTTTATTTTAACTTTGATTTTTTGGGTTGCACTAATTTCATTAAAGACAATTCTTGAATTAAAAGGTTACAATGATGATATAATTCCCCAAATTTATATTTACATTTTGGTGTTTATCTTATGGCTGCCAAATTATTTGTATTTAAAGAGGGAGAAATTTTTAAATAGTAATTTTACTTTTAACTATAAAAACGTAATCTATGTTTTAATTGTAATATTTAGTGTAGGTAGTGTATTTTTGTTTGTTGCCAATAAAAACAGAGAGAGAATATTTATTAAGAGAGGTTATTCACAGGAAGTTATTGATAATGGTGGCGTTGAACCTTTTGACCCAAATAAAAAACCAGAATCATTGGAAGGAGATATAAGGCTTTGGTATTACAACACTTTTGAAAAATAAAAAACGAACTACTATTGTGTGTTTTTTTGCCAACAGATAAAAAATATTTGGAAGATAATTTGCCGCATACGGAAATGTTTAGAAAGTAGAGCAAGTCTGGTAATTCAACAAAAAATTCCCGAACATTTGTTCAGGAATTTGTTTTTTTTGCTAAAAGATAAAAGCCAATTAATCCGCTTTCAGCCAACCCATTTCGCCAAAATGTTTCTTGAATTTCGCGATTTTCGGACCAACAACTGCACTGCAATAGGGTTGGTTTGGATTGGCTTCATAATAACCTTGATGGTAAGATTCTGCTGGATAAAATTCTTCTAATTTTGTAATTTCTGTCACGTAATTTCCAGTCCATTTTCCTGTAGCTTCAGAAGTTTTTATGGCAGCTTCAGCTTTCGTTTTTTCGGCATCATTTTTATAAAATATCACCGATCTGTATTGCGTTCCCACGTCATTTCCTTGTCTGTTTAGTTGAGTAGGATCGTGCAAGAAAAAGAAAACTTCCATCAATTGCTCATAAGAAATAATTTGTGGGTCGTAAGAAATTTCTACCACTTCTGCATGTCCTGTTTCTCCTGTACAAACTTCTTCATACGTTGGATTTTTAGATTTTCCACCAGCATAGCCAGAAACTGCTTTTTCTACACCTTTCAGCATATCGAAACTGCTTTCTACACACCAGAAACATCCTCCTCCGAAAACTAAGGTTTCTATTTTATTTTTGTCCATTTTTTTAATTGATAAAGGTTTTGAATTATTATTTGATTCCTGACCGTTGCAGGAAAATAAAAGTAAAGTTAGTAAAAGTGTGAAATATTTTTGCATTGTATAATTGTTTTGTACAATCTAAAATACGCAATTAACAGACCAAAAGTTTTCTATTGTTGAATTATTTATTTTTCCCAAACCAAACTACTTGCACCAAGAATTGCAGCATTTGCTTCGTCCAACTCACTGAAAACTAATTTTACTTTTCCACGGAAAATTGGCAAAAGATTGTGTTCCATGTGAAATCTTGTTGGTTTTAATAGAAAATCTCCCGCTTTTATTACTCCACCGAAAAGCAAGATTGCTTCTGGAGACGAAAACATTACGAAATTTGCCAAAGCTTCTCCCAATTTCTGACCAGTATAACGAAAAACTTCTATTGCAGTTGGATCTCCTTTCACGGCACAATCATGAACTGTTGCAGCATTGATGTCTTCTTCTTTGTAATCATTTAATATAGAATCTGGAAATTCTGCACGAAATTTTTTCGCAGTTATGGTAATTCCTGTAGCAGATGCATAAGCTTCTAAACAACCTTCGGAACCTGTGCTCCAATGTTTTCTGCCGTTTGGCTTTACGATGGTGTGTCCTAATTCTCCTGCAAAACCATCGTGACCATAGATTAATTTACCACCAGCTACAATTCCGCTTCCTACTCCAGTTCCAAGCGTAATCATAATGAAATCTTGCATTCCTCTTGCTGCTCCATACATCATTTCTCCCATTGCTGCAGCATTTGCATCGTTGGTCATTTTGCAAGAAATACCAAATTTTTCTGTCATTAATTTTGCGAAAGGTATTATTCCTTTCCAATTTAAGTTGGGTGCATGTTCTATAGTTCCGTTGTAATAATTTGCATTTGGAGCACCAACTCCGATTCCTGCTAAATTTTTTCCTGTGCAATGCTTGTCTAAAATTGGTTTTATTTCTGTGTACAATTGATTGATGAAATCATCAATTTTATCAAATTGATCAGTTTTTATGCTGCCTTTTTCCAAGATTTCTCCTCTATGATTTACGATACCAAATTTTGTATTGGTTCCACCTATATCTATTCCTAAAGCAAGCTGATCTGATAAATTTACTAATGACATTTTTTAAATTTTGAGAGTAAAAAGATACAAATTAATTTTAAAAATTGGGAGTTCACAAAAAATAATGCGAATTATATTTAAAGTTGTCAAAAATTACTTTTTCTCCAGACTTAATTTTTCTAACAAAATCGCTTTCATTTTTGTAAAGGCGTAATCTTTAGCTTCTGCAAAGGAAATTTGATACTGTCGCTCGAAATTTTGAAGTTCCGCAGGAAATGGTTGCAAGATTTTATCGTAATAGGTATCAAGAATTTGTGATGTAGGCATTTCAAATTGAATTCTTAGTTGAAATCTCCTCAACAATGCAATATCGATAAGATCTGCATGATTGGTTGCAGCAATAAGCAGCGCATTTTGTGGTAAATAATCGATCAGTTGAATCAAAGTATTTACCAATCTTCGCATTTCGCCAACATCTTTATCATCATTGCTTCTTTCTTTCCCGATTTGATCAAATTCATCTAAAAAAAGGACAGCTTTTTCCCGTGCCGCTTTATCGAAAACTTGTTTTATATTTTGGGAAGTTTCGCCAATTCTGGAGCAAACCACATTGCTTAAATTTAAAATTAGAATTGGTTTTCCGAGCGCATTTGCAATCGCTTTTGCTGTTGTAGTTTTTCCGCATCCAGAATTTCCTTGCAACATCAATTTATTGTTGACTGGCAAACCATATTTCGTCAATTCATCTACAAATTGATGTTCTTTGACGAGTTGCTGAATATTCTGCTGATTGTATTTATTTAAAAACACATCATCCAAAGAAACCACTTCTTTATCGTTGATTATAAGATCGAAAATATTCATAGTTAAAGAATTCTGAGTGCAAATTTAGTGAAGATTTTTTGATGAAAAAAGCCCTAATTCATTTAAAAATTAGGGCTTATATTTTTCTTAAAATTCAAGGAATTTTTAAATCAAATCAATTATTTAACAATCAATTTTCTTGTTGTTTTAATGTTTTTATTTACAATTTCTACAATGTAAACTCCTGTTGTGAAGCGACTTACATCAAAAGTGATAGTGTTGCTATTTTCTTGATTCGTTTTTAATGGAAATCTTTGTCCAGCAGTATTATACAACGCAATTTTTGTATCTGCCATTGATTGATTAGACTTTATAAAAACTTTATCTGTTGCTGGATTTGGATAAACCTCTAAGTTGGTTAAAAATGCAAGTTCTTCTATGCTCAAAAAGGTATTATTGGTAAAACTGTAGCTATAAATTCCTCCAAAATCTGGATTAAAAGTTTTTAGAACCGTTCCAGTTGTAGATTTTATGACAGCATATCCATTTCCTTGAGCTGTATTTGCCCACCAAGATAATCCGTCATTTCCAGAATCTAAAATTTCTAATTTTAAACAACCCGTATTTAGAACCGTTTGCTGATAAACCGTATTATTTGCTGCTAAAGCGTCAGAATAAACTATATTTCCCGCTACATCTACAATTTTATAGCTATTTTGATAGGCGTAATTGTTGGTTTTAATTTCTAAAACAAATGTATCTGGCAAAACTTCTGGTAAATCAAAATTAGAAGAATAAGTGTTGTTATGAGCGTATTGATCTGCTCCATTATTTGGATTCGCAATTGCTACATGGAATTTATTGTTTGTTGCCAAAGCATCCATCCATAAAGAAGCGGAAGAAGGCAATTCTACGTCTTCAGTTTGTAGAAAAGCTAAATTCCCAGTCCAATTGTAGGTTTGTGGAGAAGATGATCCATTCATCCAATAATTTATTGTTAAAGAGGTTAAATTTGTAGAACCTGTATTTTTTATTTTTACAATTGGATTTCCGCAAATTTTCCCAACTCTTGTATATAATGCTGTATTATTTGGAGAAATAATATCTACAACGGCTGCATCTAAAGTGAAATTTGCTGCGCCATAACCAACTAATTGATGTGCGACATGATAATTGTATGCACCTGTGGAAACTGGAGCGGCAGAAGTAGTATAATCGATTAAAACTGTGCTTCCTGGTGTTACATTTGATGTAATATCGTTTTCTTTTAATAAAGTTTCTTCTCCAGGACACCAACCTTGTCTATCATAAATCCAAGTTCCACCTTGTGGATAAATTGGGTTTATTCCACAATTTTTTGTTATCGTCCAATTATATTGTTCCACATTATTAATTAGAATTTTATGATAAACCAATCCACCATTTTGGCTAAATTCTCCTTGAGCACCATGTCCTGTAATAGAAGATTTTATTTTAAAATTGGTTGCTGCAGCGTTTAAAGTTACATTTTTTGGTTCTAATTTTGTGTTGTTCTGAATCTGTGCAATTGTAGCTGCACCAAGATTATTGGTTCCTTGCCAAATTTGATCGTATTGAAGAACATTATGTGGCGGAGTTCCTACAATAAACCAAAATTCCAAATCCATATCTTCTTGCCATTGTCCACCCAATGTCATCAAAATTCTTTTGTTGCCTTTCAAAATACTTTGATAATCTGTAGCATCCATCAACCAAGATTTTCCTTTCATTCCGAAATCTAAACCAATTCCATACGGAGTTACGAACGATACAATTTGGTTATAATAAGGAGCACGTTGAACGTAAGGTAAACTGGTAATATTTATCACTCCATCTTGTGGCAATGTATTTTGAACTATTAAATTTCCTGAAACTTCATCATAAATGTTTTGATCTAAGCTCCAAATTTCTTGTGGAGTAGAATCATTGATTGCATCTGTAATTCCTAAAGCTTGTTGAGAAACTACAGTTCTTGCAATCATTAGATATTGAGGAGATTTTGCAACAGGTCTATCAGAAACTGTGGTTGTAATATTATTTACATAATCTCCTTTATAAAATTTAATATTTGGTCTTTCATTATTGGCTTCAAAATTTTTGAATAAAGTAGAACCATCTGTATGTGAAGTTCTGAATTGATTTCCAATAATAGTTCCTGCATTTGCGTTGGTAGAATTATCTATAATCGCTGCTCCAGTTTCATTAAACTCGTAATTTAATTTTAGGTTGGAGTAATTTGGATGCGATGCATTTACTTTTATATTTTTCCAGTCATTAATAGTATTTTGTGATAAATTCGTATCCCAAATGCGAACGTCATCTACCAAACCTGTAAGATATCTGTTGTTTGTTCCTCTACTAATTCTAACGTTGAAAGAACCTGTATGCGTTGTATTGGTATTCACAACTCCTGTACTTGCAACAGACAAAGTTTCTAAAACACCATCTACATAAAAACTAATATTTGCAAGAGTACTTCCACTTAAAACTACTGCAACGTGATGCCATTTTCCATCATTTATTAAAGTACTTGCAACAACATTAGATCCGTTGGTTTCTATTCTCAGTTTTCCAGCATCTAATCTGAAAACCCATTTTTCTGTACTTGCATCTCTTCCCCAACTTGCAATTTCTCCAATATCACTGGAAGTTTTTATCCAAGCTTCTACTGTTCTGTTTTGGCTTCCAGAAATACCTTTATAAGTATCGCTTTCTACATAATTATTATTAGAAAATAGGATGTCACGTTCATTTACAGCATTTAATGCAGAAACAAAAGCTGTAGTATTAGATTCAACGGTTGTTGCACTTAAAGCGGCTGCACCTACATTGGTAAAACTAAATTCTACAATTATATTTGAAGTTCCATCCCACAAAAACGGAGTATGAAATTGAAATCTTTTAGTTTGGTTTGCAGTGAAAGTTGTGTTTTGATAAAAAACTTCTGATAAACCACTTAAATCTACTGCTCCAATAAGGTTTGTTTTTGAAGTTTGTTTTAGTTTTATTTTAAAAAATTTCGCTTCGCCTGCATTTAGTAATACATTTAAGCTTAAACTTTTAATTTCTCCGGCAGTTAATCCAGCAGCAGAAAGTTCTGCAGCAGTAAATAAATACTGAGATTTTCCCGCTAAATTAGTCGTGTTTACAGCTTTGTTTAATAAGTTTGTACCGGTTCCAACCGTTGCAATTACCTCGTTATTCGTAGATGTTGTTTGAACATTGGATTGTGTACCTCTGTAATAATTATAAACTGGTGTGCTTTTGTACGGAAAAGAAGTTCCACTAAAATTAGTGATGAAGTGGCTTGCTATAGTATTATTTACATCATGTGTTTTGGTAGAATCTACGATGTATGTATTGTTAGAATAATCCCATTCTCCGCAACCTTGATCTCTATTTACAGAGTTCGATACCAAACCATCTTTACAACGCATGCTGTATTTCAATAAAATTTTCTCGTAAGTTGTACTAGAATTTGGCGGAAAAGCAACTAAAGTATCTCTTGTTACACTATTATAATTAAATGCTTTCACCTTAATTGTATCGCCAATTGCTTGTGCTTGAATAGCGATAATACTGAAAAAAGCTAATAAAAGTAGATGTCTCTTCATTTCTATGGTTGTTTTAAGTTATTTATGGTAAATATAAGTAAGATTTAACAATATTTAACTAAAAATTTTCATTTAACATCTAAAATTAAATGTGTATTTTTATAATACAAATTTTTATGTTTTAAAATTAAAAAAATGAGAAATACTTTTCTACTTTCAACCTTACTTTTATTTTCTTTTATAAACCTTTCTGCACAAGAAGGAATTAAGAAATTTTTATACAAAGGAACGATTGATAAATTTCCTGTAACGCTATATTTACAGGAAGACACTTCTGGATGTGGACCGAAATTTTACTACGGAATGTACAAATACGATAATCTAAGCAATTGGCTTTATCTCACCATTTCTGATGATGAAGAAAGCAAATTGGTAATGGTAGAAGGTGGAATTACCGGAATAATAAGCGTGAAAATATCTGGCGAAACTTTGAAAGGCTTCTGGATTTCTCCTGATGGGAACAGGAAATTGAATGTAAATTTGAAAGAAATACCAACAACAAACAAAACAATGAAATCTTTCGATGAGAAATACGAAGAAGTGAATTATGAAATGAATGATTGTTAGATTTTAATTAAAAAAAATGAATAAAGAAGAAAATTATATAGAAATAAACCGAAAATCTTGGAATAATAAAACCGAAACCCACCTAAAATCTGAGTTTTATGATCTTGAAAATTTCATCGATGGAAAATCTTCTTTAAATAGTATCGAATTAGATTTGCTTGGAGATTTATCTGGAAAATCCATCCTGCATTTGCAATGTCATTTCGGACAAGACAGCATATCTTTAAGCAGACTTGGAGCAAAGGTAACGGGTGTAGATTTATCTGATAAAGCCATAGAAAGTGCGAAAGAAATTGCAAAAAAAACCAATTCTAACGCGAAATTTATTTGTTGCGATATTTATGATTTACCGAAAAATCTAGACAAAAAGTTCGATATTGTATTCACAAGTTATGGCACAATTGGTTGGTTGCCAGATTTAGATAAATGGGCGAAAATAGTTTCTAGCTATCTAAAACCCAATGGAAAATTTGTGATGGTAGAATTTCATCCTGTTGTTTGGATGTTTGATGATGATTTTGAGAAAATAAAATATAATTATTTTAATTCCGGTGCTATTATCGAATCAGAAACTGGAACTTATGCAGACAAAACCGCAGATATTTCACAAGAATATGTGATGTGGAACCACGGTTTTAGCGAGGTTTTGAATAATTTAATAAAAAATGGATTAGAAATAAATTCATTAAACGAATACGACTATTCTCCATATAATTGTTTTTATAAAACGATAGAATTTAAACCTAAAAAATTTAGAATTGAGCATTTAGAAAACAAAATACCTATGGTTTATTCCATAGTTGCGAAAAAATCTAACTAAAAACGCCAATTTGAGCGTAAATATTTACAATTATTAATAAAACATTGAAACTCAAAAAAAATTATCCGTAAATTTGCATTTATAAATTAAATTATGAAATCGCCATTAACAAATCTTGCAAAAAAAACTAATGAAGATTAGGCGATACCATATGACCTTAAAAAAAATAAATATCTACATATGAAAAAAATATTTTTAGCTTTAAGCATAGCAACATTCGGTTTTGCAAACGCACAATCTGATGCTTACACAGGAAAAGATGATAAAAAATTGAACATTGGTATCAATTTTCAAGATGGTGGAACTGGAGTGCATACTTCTTTGGATTTTGGTTTAGGCGATAGTTTTTCTCTCGGTGTACAAGGAACTTATTTATTAGGTGTGAAAGAATACGACATTCTTGGAAAGCCAAAATTTGGAGATCGTTTTGATGTGAAATTTAGAGCGAATGCACATTTAGGAGATGTAATTGGTATGCCAGAAAATTTTGACATTTACCCTGGTTTAGATTTAGGATTGAAAAATTTTGGTGGTCATATCGGAAGTAGATATTTCTTTGGAAAAGGATTTGGTATTTTCGGAGAATTGCAATTTCCTATCGCAAGATATAACACAAATGCTTCTAATTACGATTATTTAAACAATCAATTCGCGGTTGTACTTGGTGCTTCTTTTGATTTGAACGCAAACTAAAAAATTGCCACGAATGCACGAATTTTATTTAAATTATTCGTGTATTCGTGGCTAAATAATTTACTATAGAAAAAAATCGGGAAACTCAACACTTCCCGATTTTCTTTTTAATGATTATGCTTCTTTCAATTTTACAGTGAAATGTCGTAAAATAGGTGGTTCCCAAACAATTTGGTAGCCTTTTTTTATTTCATCTCTTCTATCGTAAACATTTTTTATTCCAGCTGCAATATAATCCATGTGTTCGTTGGTATAAGTTCTTCTCGGTATTGCCAAACGTACCAATTCTAATTTCGGATATCTATGCTCTCTGGTTACAGGATCTCTATCTGCCAACAAAGTCCCGATTTCTACAGTTCGAATTCCGGCTTCTTTGTAAATTTCTAAACCCAAAGTTTGTGCAGGAAATTCTTCTCTGGAAATATGTGGTAAAAACTTCAAAGAATCTATAAAAATTGCATGACCACCAATCGGTTTTTGAATAGGAATTCCCATATCTATCAACAAATTCCCTAAATATTCTACCTGAGAAATTCTACTTTCCAGATAAGAAAATTCTGTTGCCTCATTCAAACCAACAGCCAATGCAGCCATATCTCTTCCTGCCATTCCACCATAAGTGATGAAGCCTTCATAAATAATGGTGAAATTAGATGCTTTCTGGAAAACTTCTTCGTTGTTTAAAGCGATGAATCCTCCAATATTTACCAATCCATCTTTTTTAGAACTCATTGTCATTCCATCACCATAAGAGAACATTTCTTTGCAAATTTCTTTAATGGTTCTATCTTGCTGTCCTTTTTCACGTAACTTTACGAAATAGGCATTTTCTGCAAATCTCGCTGAATCAAAATAAATAGGAATTCCATATTGATTAGAAAGTTCTCTTACAGCTTTTACGTTTTCCAGAGAAACTGGTTGTCCACCAGAAGAATTGCAAGTAACTGTAATTAAACAAAAAGGAATTTGCTCTTTTGGATAAGATTTATAAACATTTTCCAATTTTACAAGGTCAATATTTCCTTTGAATTGGTGCGGATCTTCTACATCAAAAGCTTCATCAATAGTACAATCTACAGCATGAGCTTTTCTTATTTCTATATGACCTTTTGTGGTGTCAAAATGAGAATTTCCCGGAACGATGTCTCCATCTTTCACCAAAACAGAAAAAAGTACATTTTCTGCAGCTCTTCCTTGATGTGTTGGAAGTAAAAACGGGAAACCTGTAATTTCTTGAACGGTTTCGTGTAATTTTTGAAAAGATCTGGATCCTGCATAACTTTCGTCTCCCGTCATTATTGCAGCCCATTGGTTATCGGACATTGCTCCTGTTCCAGAATCTGTTAGCAGATCGATATAAACTTCGGAAGATTTTAAATTAAATAAATTGAAGTTGGCTCTTTTTAGCCATTCTAATCTTTGTTCTGGTGTAGATTGGTAGATTTCTTCTACCATTTTTATTCTATAAGGTGGTGCGTAAGGTAATTTCATTTTAAAAAAGCTTAAAAATTAATAATAAATAAAATAGATTGCTGTATTTTATTTAAAATTAAACTGGAGCTTTGATGATGTTGGTGTACAAAGGTAAAAGTACTTTGAAAATCATTTTTAAAATTTTTACGAAATCAAAAATACATTATTTTTTTGAATAGAATGGTTGTTTTAGAAATTCACACTATTATTTTGCAAGACTTTGATTAAATCAAATAAGGTTTAGAAATTAATTGGTTTCTGTATAGTTTTTAAAATTATTGAGTATCATTTGCCAACCAGATTTTTGCATTTCAATCGGGTTTTCGTCTTCTGCATCAAATTCAATTGCAATTTCAGTTTTATTACCAAAATCATTAAATTTCACTTCAGCTTTTCTGTCGCCAAAAGAATAGATAAAGCTTTTTCCTATTTCTATTTCATCATAAATGGCTTCAAAATCGAAACCGAAACTTCCATCTTTTGCTTCCATTCTAGCGAAATATTTTCCACCAATTTTCATGTCATTACTCGCATTTGGACAATGCCAACTTGGATCTGCAAAATTCCATTTTGTGATATGTTCCGGATGGGTATAAAAATCCCAAACTTTTGATATTCCTTCATTAATGATAGCAGAAACGGTAATTTTAGTATTCATTCTATAAATTGTTTTAATTTAAAAACTAAACCTCTGCTTTGAAAATAGTATCCTCAGATTGAAATCCTGCAACTCCTCCACTTACTGCAAATTTCATAGCTGCTGCAGCTGTCATTCCTATTACTGGTTTTATATTTATTTCTTGAGTTACAATTACCCAACCAGAAATAGCATAAGAATGTGGCAAATATACGGCTACATAATTGTGTTTTTCTACATCTCCCATTTCATCTTGAGTAAGAAAGCCTATTCTCCAAATTTCAGGATTTGCGTTGGTTTTTACCCAAACCGGACGGTTGAATTTCTTTTTATCTCCCACAAAAGAAGACATCACATCCTTTGTTGGGGCATAAATATGTTTTACACCAGGAGTTTTTTCTAAAAGCTGATCTATGTTTTCAAAAATAAATTTACCAAACATAAATTTATTAAAGAAAAAGCCTACTCCAGAAATAAAAGCAACCAAGGTTACTAATCCTAAACCATGTCTATTCCAGCTTTCTGGAAGTATAAATTCAAACGGAATTATATTGTCTAATGTGTTGAAAACAAGATATAGTACATAAATCGTAGCTGCAATTGGTCCAATAATAATAACTCCTTTCAAAAAAGATTTGAAAAAGAGATTGAAAAAACCGTCTATTGTAGGTTTTCTAGCTTTCATTTGTTCTAATAATTGATGTTTCAAAAAATATGTTGATTTTGTAATTGCAAATCTACATTATTAATGTCTTATTTTAAAAATTGAAATTTAATTTATTTAGAAGTTATTATTGATGTTTTTTTACGAATAATTTCTAAAATTTTCCAAGCGAAAGTATCTATTCTCTTTAACAATTCTGCAATTGCAATTGCTGCAATCACATTCACAAAGAAAACCAATGGTAAAAGTACATGCCAAGCCATTTTATCTTGTAACGGAACTACCAAAAAATAGATAAGTGATGATGTAATGCCTTGTCCGAAATAATAAAAAATAGCATTTTTCCCGATATAAGTAATCAAACTGTTTTTTTCTATTTTAAATCTATTATAGCCTACAAATAAAGTAAGCAAACAGAAAGATAAATAAATCATATAAGACCATTTCGGTGGAAATTTTTGTTTATTTAGAAGATAAAACAACTCTGGATTGTAAAAATAAAAAAGCCCAACCAAAACCGAAACAACAACTATATATAAAGGAGCTATCCAATTTGTTGGTATTTTCTTGCCTCGCATTTGTTGTCCAATTAGAAATATTGCGAGATAAAAAGCAACATATCCTACTTGACCAGAAGGATAATATTGTGGAAATAGATTGAAAACAGCACATAAAATTAAACACAAAGCAATAAAATGAGGAACGTGATTGGAGAAAAATTTAAGAATTAATGCTCCAAAAAATGCTAAAATAAAATATACTTTCAAGTACCAAAAACTTCCCATCACCACAGGAAAAGTATCTGCATTGCTGTATTGATGAAGATACCAATTTCCCAAATTTTGCCATTGTGGTTGCATAGAAATGCTTTTCGGGACAAATTTTCCACCGAAAGTTCCATAGAAATCCATCAACCAAGGTTTTCCAAAGAATTGCATCCCAAAAACTTTGAAAAAATAATCTGCAAAAAACAAAACCGTTACAAATATCATATAGGTTATCTGCAATTTCAAAAGGCGATACAATGTTTTTTCTAAATTTCCACTAGAAGTAATACCACTCAAAGCATAAAATAAAACGACATCAAAAAGCAGAGAAAAAATCCGTACTTCTGATGGAACATAAATTTGCCCAGACCAATACGTTGTGTGAATAAAAATAACAGAAAGAGTGGCCAATCCTTTCGCAAAATCAATATAGAGATCTCGTTTCATAGTATTTTAAAAAAACCAAAAGTAAAAAAACTTAAACTGATTTTCTTGTTTTAAAAAATAAATTGTAGAAATTGAAGAAAATCATACTAATTAAAAAATAGATGGAAGACAATAAATATAAATGCTCGTCCATAATTCCTCTATAAAAAATATAGTTTTTCCACCAAATACTTAATAGCAAAAGCGAAGAAATAAGAAGCCAAAATTTGTTTTTAAAGAAAGACGAAATCAATAAAAAAAGTAACCCCAAAAGCATTTCATAACCTACAAAAGCACAGTTTTTGGTATAACTCGCTAATTCCCAATCAAAATTTTTAAAATTAATAACATCATCTTTAATAAAAGTGAATAATGAAAACGTAGGTGCAAAATTATACCCTGTTCTTATTCCTAGAAACAGAAAAACAGTAAGAAAAGTGAGAATTACAATTGCCTTTTTCTGCATATTTATTGGTTAAATCAAAATTACAAGAATTAAATTGAATAAAAAATTGCTGTCTTTGTGGATAACTCAAAAATATTTATTACTTTTGCACCTCGAATAAACTAACAAAATATAAAAACAATGTTTGCAATTGTAGAAATAGCAGGGCTTCAATATAAAGTTGAGCAAGACCAGAAGTTGTTTGTAAACCGTTTGAAAGGAGATGTAGGAGCTAAATTATCATTTGATAAAGTTCTTATGACTGTAAACGGAGCAGTAACGATCGGCGCCCCAGCTATAAAAGACATCACTGTAGAAGTGGAAATTTTAAACCATTTGAAAGCTGATAAAGTTATCGTTTTCAAAAAGAAAAGAAGAAAAGGCTATACCAAAAAGAATGGGCATAGACAATCTCTTACTCAGATCCAAGTAATTGGAATTACTGGTTTTGATGGAAGCAAAAAAGCAGAAAAAAAAGAAGCAGTAAAAGTAGCTGCAGCTCCTAAAACAGAAAAAGCAGAAGCAAAAGTAGCTGCTGAAAAAGAAAACCTTTCTGATCATGCAACAGTAAACTTCAGCGAAGAACATGAGTTGAACTACCAAATGAAAAAGCACAATCTTTCTCAATCTAAAGCGAATAGAGAAATTTTGGTAAATATTGGTACTGCTCATAAAGAAGAAAGTGGTAAAAAAGTACTTACTCAAGATGAAGTATCTGCAATTATTCAAGAAAACATTGCACAATTCACAGAATTAAAAAAATAAAACGTCATGGCACATAAAAAAGGAGTAGGTAGTTCCAAAAATGGTAGAGAATCGCATTCCAAGAGATTGGGTGTGAAAATCTTCGGAGGACAAGCCGCTATTGCAGGAAACATCATCGTAAGACAAAGAGGTACAACACATCACCCAGGTGAAAACGTGGGAATGGGAAAAGACCATACTTTGCACGCACTTATTGATGGAACCGTAGTTTTCAGAAAAAAGAAAAACGATAGATCTTACGTTTCTATCGAAGCAAACGCATAATAAATCGCGTTTTATAACACAAAAACAACCTCAACTTTTTAGTTGGGGTTTTTTGGTTTTGTAACATCTTATCTTTAAATTAAATCTAAATGTTTCAAATTAAAATTTCAAATAAAGCACTTTTTATTTCTACGTAAGTTTTTAAAAAATAAAAATTCATTATTTCAATTTTATTCCTATTTTTACGATTAATAAAATTTAAAACAAAATCCAGAAAAACATGAAAAAATTTTTTACTTCTTTATTCGTTTTAGCCTTATTTTCTTTCAACATGAATGCACAAGAAATTGCAGAACCAGAATTTATTGGTGAGGTAATTTTAATTAAAAGCGACAAATCTAGCACACCTCTAGAAAAAACAATATCACAAGGAAGATCTGCTGCTTCTACTGGTTTAATTTTAACAGGAATAGGAAAAGTAAGATCTCAATTGCAAATAGATGGTTGCTGCGCAAATACAAAAATAAAGAGCAATGAAGAAGTTTCTTTTATCATAAAAGGAGTTGATAATGCAACAGACCCTTTGTCAATTGTTAAAATTTTTAAATTTGAGCAAAAGAAAAAATACAGAAGAGCAGAAGTTGCATCTGTAAATAGCTTTGGTTCTGCAAAAAATAACAATCTAAGTTACGTATCTTTCACTGGAAAAAAATATGGAACAAGCTCTTATTTACTAAAAGTTTCTTCTTTGCAACCAGGAGAATACGGCATAACTATCTCAAATCCAAATGCTTTGGATGAAAAACAAACCGTAGTTTCTACTTTTGCAGTAGACTAAAAAATTAATTTTATTTTAATTAAAATGCCTTCTACTATTTCGAGAAGGCATTTGTTTTTTTAACAATCTTTACATTGAAAAAAAAATTACAATACAAAATTCTATCAATATTGATTGCCGCAATTTGGTTTATCAATGGGTTATTCTGCAAAATTCTGAATTTTGTACCAAGACATGAGCAAATAGTTGCAAGAATTTTGGGTGAAGAATATTCTGAATTTTTTACAATTTTAATTGGAATTTCAGAAATATTGATGGCAATTTGGATTCTATCAAAATTTTTACCAAAATTTAATGCTGTTTTTCAAATAATGATAATTATATCTATGAATATTTTAGAATTTCTTCTTGCACCAGATCTTTTGCTTTGGGGAAAAGCTAATATTATGTTTGCCTTGCTTTTTTCTGTATTGATTTATTACAATACCTTTATCCTGAAAAAGCAATTATAAAATTTCTATAACATGAATTTTCTTAAAAATCATCCTTTTGCAGTAGAAGCTTTTTTTGAAAACTCTACGGTTCTCACATTCGCAATACCAAAAATTCATTTAGAAAAGATGATTCCAGAATGCTTAGAATTGGATCTTTTTCAAGATGAATTTGCTTTTGTAGCAGTTGCAATGGTGCAAACAAAATCTCTTCGACCGAAAGGTTTTCCAAAACTGATGGGAAATGATTTTTTCTTAATAGGTTACAGAATTTTCGTGAAATACATTAATAAAAGAGGCAAAAGATTACGTGGTTTGTACATCATAAAATCTGAAACCGACCGTAAAAAAATGGAGTTTTTTGGGAATATTTTTACACATTATAATTATACAACAACGGATATTTCCATCAATACTTCTGCTCAATTAAAAACAATTTCTTCCATAAAATCTGAATTTAATTTAAAAATAGAAAAAACAGATAGCGAAATAGAATTACCCGCAAATTCTCCATTTCATGATTGGAAAGAAGCGCGAAGATTTGCAGGACCGCTTCCTTTTACATTTACCTATGATGAAAAGAAAAAAACTGTTCTTATAATTGAAGGAGTTCGCACAAACTGGACACCAAAACCATTGAAGGTTGCAGATTTTAATTTTAAATTTTTGGAACAATTTCCAGGTAAAATTTTAGCAAATGCTTTTGAAATTACAAACGTTCCCTACTACTGGAAAAAAGGAAAAATAGAGCAATGGAAGTAAAAAGGAGTTTTTTTCAAGGGGTTTTCAATATCGTGAGATTCAATTGGCATTTTTATGTGATTGCTTTCGCAGTTGTGGGTTTTTTATTTATAATTAAATGTTTTTTTGAGGGATTTTTGTGCAATTTTATCAGTGTTTTAGCCGTTTTAATAGCTTTAAATGTTTCTGTTTCGTTAATGGTTTCATTTTACGTTTATGATGTTTCTTCTTTATATAAATTCAAGTTTTTACCCAATTTTAATAATAAAAAAATACTCAATATTACAGCTGGTTTTGATGAAACCTCTCCTATTTTAAAAAACAAATTCCCGGAAATAGATTTAACAATTGTAGATTTTTATGATGAAACAAAACATACAGAAATTTCTATAAAAAGAGCCAGAAAAGCTTATCCAAAAGTAGAAAATACGCATTCTATTTCTACTCATAAAATTCCTTTTCCAAATAATTATTTTGATTATTCTGTCGCCATTTTTTCTGCACACGAAATAAGAAATGATGAAGAAAGAATGCTATTTTTCAAAGAAATAAACCGAGTAACAAAACCAAATGGTCAATTATTTGTAACCGAACATCATCGAGATTTTTATAATTTTTTAGCGTATAATATCGGATTTTTTCACTTTCATTCTTTCCAAACTTGGTTGAAAACTTTTAAAGAAGCTGATTTAATTATTAAAAAAAAGCTGAAAACCACAGCTTTTGTAACAACATTCATCATAGAAAAAAATGGAAACACACCTTAAAATAATCGGAGTAATGCTCATTCTACTTTCATTAATTCATTTTGATTTGCCGAAAAGATTCGATTGGAAGAACAATCTTTCTGGTCTTAACTTATTTAACCGCCAAATGTTTAAAGTTCACGTGGTTTTCATTATGGTGATGGAAGTTCTTTTGGGAATTTTATTTTTCACCTCATCACAAGAATTAGTAGAAACAAATCTTGGCAAAAAAATCTGTCTAGGTTTAGGCGTTTTTTGGGGATTAAGAGGCGTTTTTCAATTTTTTGTTTACTCACCAAAACTATGGCGAGGCAAAATTTTTGAAACCATTATTCATATTGTATTTTCTATTCTTTGGTTGTATCTCACTTATATTTTTTTCTATATCTCTTTTTCTTAAAAAAAACTGGTCTTTCAATTTAACTTTGTAACAAATTTAGAATCTATTGTACTTATAAGCCACCATAGAAAACTAAATTCATGAAAAACCAATTTGCCTTTTTGCTATTTTTACTTTTAGCCATCAATACATTTGCTCAGAAAACCATTTCTGGAGTTGTGAAAAACACTTCCGGAGATAAAATCCCTAGTGCAAGCATTACCGTAGAAGAACCCGGAAAAGACGCGATAATTGCGTATGCAATCTCCAATTCTAAAGGAGAATATTCGGTTACTTTTACTTCTACTGCATATAATGTAGATGTGAAAATAAAAGCTTTCAACCATAAATCTAGTACGCAACAGCTTGTAAATGATACTCAAAGGCATGATTTCAGTCTTCAAACAGAAGCTACAGAAATACAAGAAGTAAAACTGAAAGCAAGAATCATCACCAAAAAAGGGGATACCATTTCTTACGACATCAAAGCTTTTGATTCTAAAAACGATAGAACTTTGGCAGATGTTTTAGGAAAAATGCCAGGAATAGAAGTGAATAAAGACGGTTCTGTTTTGTATCAAGGAGAACCTTTGAATAAATTTTATGTGAACGGAAAAGACATAATGGAAGGAGGTTATGGCGTTATCAACAAAGCTTTGCCAAAAGATGCCGTATCTAGTGTGCAAATTTTAGAAAACCATCAACCTGTGAAAATTTTGCAAGATAAAGTTCCATCAGATCAAGCTGCCATCAACATTAAACTGAAAAAACAAGTTACGATGACAGGAAGAGGCGAAATTGGAGCAGGAACCAATATTGGCGAAACCAGTTTAGGTGATGATGTACTTTTTAATGTAAAACTTACGCCCATGTTTTTTGGGCAAAAAAACCAATGGGTTGTTAATTATAAAACCAATAATGTAGGAGATGCCGTAGAAAACGAAGGAAATATGTTCGCTTTCGGAAACAGATGGGAAGGAACGAGAAGATCGAACTCTCAAAACGATTGGCTGAACGTAGAAAATGCTTCTACACCAAGCTTACCTGTTGCAAGATATTTATTCAATAATGTACATTATTTTTCTGCAAATGTGCTTACTACACCTTTTAAAAGCAAAGATTGGGAAGTGAAAGCAGCTGCAATTTACACCAATAATGCTGTAGAAAGAACTTCTTATAGCGAAAGATATGATAAACTTTTTAATCAATCTTCCACTTTCAATAGAGATAATAACTTCTACACCAACAAGGCAAAAGGAGAATTAATATTCACGAAAAATGCGAAATTAGGCTTCTTTAAAAACACCACAACTTTCAATCAATATTGGAATGCAGATAGAGCCAATGTAAATATTTATGATGGAGCTACAAATACCAGCAAATATTCTAATCAATCTGTAGAATCTCCTACAACATCGTTTCAAAACTCTTTAAGCACCATTATCCCTTGGAAAAAGAAATTATTGAACCTTACATCTTTCGTAAGTTATCAAGACGATAATCAAAATTTAGAAATTTCTCCAGGAAATTATGTTTATTTTCCAACAAGTTCTTCAAATCTTCAAAATTTATTTGGAACAGCAAATCAGCTTAACCAAAATTTCAAAATGAAAACTCTTGAAGCCAATCATTCTGCAACTATGGGTTTCACAATTAAAAAATGGACCATCACACCAGAAGTTGGATATAATTATTTGAGCAACGATATAGATTCTCAATTATTAAAATTAGAAAACAATACTTTATCAGAAATAGGAACAAGCTTTAATAATAATTTAATGTTTCGCCAATCTGTACCTTATGTAAAATTAGGGATGAATTATAAAAATGAAAACTGGTCGGCTTATCTTAATTTACCAACTAATTTCACAAATATACAAGCAGAAGATGCTGCTAGAAATTTAGACAAAAACTTTAGCAAAACTACTTTTGAACCAAATGCATTTATACAATATAGTTTCGCATCTTTCTTCAAAACTTCGGTTTCTGGAAATGTAAATTATAATTTCGCATCGGTAAATGATCTTTATGCTGGTACAATTCTTACCAATCCATCGAGTTTTTCTTCTATGGATCCACAAAATCCGATTTCAGAAAATCTATCTAAAAGCTATGGAATTCGTTTAGAATACAGAAACCCGTTGAACAATTTATTCTTCAATGTGAATTATAGAAACTCTAATTCTAATAACAATTTAATTGCAGATTTTAATGGTGATGCAACTGGTTTTGGAGTTATAAAATACATAGAAAGAGATAATAAGTACTTAAGCAATACCGAAAGTGCAGAAATTGGAAAATATTTCCCAAAATTCAAATCTAATATTTCTACAAGCTTCAGAAATACAGATTCTTCTTCGGAAACGGCAAGATTAGGAGATTTTTTCACTAATGATAGTAATTCTAAAAACCTATCTTTTAAAATAAATAATACGTATTTCTCTTGGATGAGTTTCGATTACAATTTCAGCATGGGTTGGAATAAAAATGAAAGCAAATATGCAAGTACTGCCGGAAAAAGTTTTACCAATAATTTAAACTTAATTTTCTATCCTATAGAAAACCATTCAATAGCTTTAAACTGGGATCAGATTAATAATTCTCAAGCTGGGCAATCTTTTAAAAATGGATTCTATGATCTTACCTATCAATATGCTTGGAGCAAAAAGAATATCGATTTCGAACTAAAATGGATGAATATTGCTAATAAAAATTTATTTGAAACCATCAATGATGGTTCTGTTTCTACCACAATTAGCAGAATACAAATTCGCCCAAGCCAAATAATGGCAACAGTGAAGTTTAATTTTAAATAAAATGTAGTTTTGTTTAGTTGTGAAGATGTAAAGTTGTGAAGATGTAAAGTTGTGAAGATGATCCTTGAAACAATATAAATTTTCAGATAATAAAAAGCGGTAGAACCTTCTACTGCTTTTTTTTGTAACATTTTATTTAAAAACATTACTAATTAGGAAAGAAAAAATTATGAAAAAATACTTTATCCTTACGCTTCTTGCGTTCTCATTTATTGCACAAGCACAAGTAACGGCGAATAGATTCTTCTATGAATTGACGTACAAACCTAAGAAAGATTCAGCAAAATTAGAAAAAGTAATGTCGGTTTTAGATATTACTCCAGAAAAATCGCTTTTTAGAGATTATACGATGATTGCACAAGATTCTATAATGAAAGTGAAAGTAGAAGAAATGCAAAAAGCAGGAATGTATAAAGATTTTACTAAAGACATAAAAAAGCCAAAATTTTCTTATAAAATCACGAAAACCTATCCATCAATGGAACTAGAATATGCAGAAGGTATTCTAAACGGTATGTCTGCTATAAACCTAGCCTATAAAGAAACGCCAAAATTTGATTGGAAAATAGAAGCTGAAACTCAAAAAATTGGCGAATACAATACCCAAAAAGCAACTACAAAATTTGGTGGTAGAACTTGGACAGCTTGGTTTAGCAAAAATATCCCAATGCAAGATGGACCTTATAAGTTTTCTGGTTTACCAGGATTAATAGTGAAAATAGAAGATGCAGACCTCAATTATTCTTGGGAATTGAAAGGAAACAAACCCGTTCCAGATTTTGAAGAAACTACATACATGGAAAAAATGCAATCTGGTGGTGGTTCTCCAAAAACGATAGAAGTAGACAGAGCAAAATTTGAAACAAAATTTACAGAATACAAAAAAGATCCTTTTGGTTCTTTAAGAGCTCAAATTCCTGTAGAAGCAATGAGTACAAAAATACCAGGAAGCGATAAAACGATTGGAGAAATGGTGAAAGATCAAGAAAAAATGTTAAATGATTTCTATGGTGCAACAGATAATCCTGTAGAACTTGCTGAAGCTACAAACAAGAAGAAAAAATAAAAATTTATAACCAATTAAATCCGGCAATTACTTGTCGGATTTTTTTATGGCAAATGTCATAAAATTCCTTATTTAGATTTAAAATAAATAACTTACATTTGCAATAGAAAAAAATAGAATTGAAAGGAAATATTTCTAATAAATTATGTTGCTTCCCCAAAAATAAACTGGGCAAAATTGCTGGTTATGATAATGAGCATCTACAAATGCCCAATAAAATCATAGAAATGGGACTTTTGCCAGAAACTTGTTTCAAAATACTATATCAAGCTCCTTTCAAAGGTCCGCTTTTTATAGAATTTGGTGACGAAAAATGCAGAATTGCACTTCGTGAAGAAGAAGCAAGATACATCATCGTAGAAACAATCTAAGTAATTTAACCACAAAAGGGACAAAAGTAACTTTATTGAATATTAAATACTTGATAACAAGCCCTATAAAGTTCACAAAAGTTTCGAAAATATAAATATTTTCACTTATGTTCTCTTTTTTAAACTAAATTTTCAGTAAACCTTTTGTTTCTTTTGTGGTTAAAAAAGCACTTTGTTTAAATTAATTAAATTTTTAGTTTCCAAAATTTTGCCTTAGAATAAAATGCAGCAAAACCCTCAAAAAAAACAAATCCTTCTTGTAGGAAATCCAAACGTAGGAAAATCTACAGTTTTCAATCTGCTTTGCAACAAAAAACAAAAAACCGGGAATTATGCAGGTGTTACCGTTGCAAGTCATCTAGGAAATTATACCTACAAAAATGAAGATGTAGAATTGGTAGATCTTCCAGGATCATACAGCATCTATCCAACTTCTGAAGATGAAGCCATTTTCTCGAAATTTTTAATAGAAGAACAGCAAGAATATGCAGGTGTAGTTTATATGCTTGAAGCTTTGAGTATAAAAAGAGGATTACTGCTTTTTCAACAAATTCAAGATTTAGGAATCCCGATTTTGCTAGTTGTAAACCAAATAGACCAAAGCGAAAGAAGAGGTGTAACACTAGATTTAGAGAAACTTGCAATATTATTAAACGTAAAAGTAATCTCTTCCAATGCCAAGAAAAAATTGGGAATGGACGAACTGAGAGAAGCCATTTTTAATAATGATTTTGCAAGCAGCAATCAAGTTTCTTTTGAAATTCCATTAGAACAAAAGGGTTTAATTTTTAAAATTCTTACCCAAACAAAAGAAGAAAATCAATATAAAGTTTGGACTTTACTTTCTTCTGATGCATATCTTGGAAAACTAGAAACTGTAGATGAACAAATATCTAAAGAAGATGCTAAATGCCTTGTTCCCAAAAGATTGCAAACCCAAGAAACCATAAGAAGATACCAAAATATAGATAAAATTATCTCTCAGGTTATTCACAAAAAAGCACAATTCAAAGAATTGCTTACCGAAAAACTCGACAAGGTTTTGGTTCATCCTTTTTGGGGATACATCCTATTTGCAGTTGTATTACTTTTTATCTTTCAAAGTGTATATTTTTTGGCAGAATTTCCTATGAATTGGATCGATAGCTTTTTCACTTGGCTTTCTGCATTTGCAAATACTCATCTTCCAGAAGGTCCAATTAATAGCTTGGTTTCTAGTGGAATAATCCCAGGAATTGGTGGAATTATAATTTTTGCTCCACAAATAGGAATATTGCTTTACTTTCTCTATTTATTGGAAGATAGCGGATATATGTCACGAGTTATTTTCTTGATGGACAGGTTTTTACGACCATTTGGTTTAAATGGAAAAAGCATCGTTCCATTGGTTTCTGGAACGGCATGTGCAATTCCAGCAATTATGAGTACCAGAAACATAGAAAACGTAAAAGAAAGGTTAATTACCATTTTGGTAACTCCTTTTATGACGTGTGCAGCAAGACTTCCTGTTTACAGTATAATTATAGGATTAATAATTTCTGATAAAACATTTTTCGGTATCAATCATAAAGCTATTGCATTGATGGCGATGTATTTACTAGGTTTTCTAATGTCTTTATTAGCATCTTTGGTTCTAAAATTTGTAATAAAAAATAAAGGAAAAACATTTTTGGTAATGGATCTTCCAACTTACAAAATGCCTCTTTTTGGTTATGATTTTAAATTGGTTTTGGGCAAAGTTTGGGAATTTATAACCGGAGCAGGAAAAATAATATTTTTGGTGAGTATTATTATTTGGTTTTTCAGCTATATTGGTCCAACTCAAAACGAAAAAGATATGGTTTCTACAGATGTGAAATTAGAAAACTCTTATCTCGCAAAAATGGGAAAAACCATAGAACCAGCAATTGCACCATTGGGTTACGATTGGAAAATGGGAGTTGGAATTCTTACAAGTTTTGTAGCAAGAGAAGTGTTTGTGGGAACGATGTCTACGCTTTACAGTTTGGGTGATGATGAACCAGAAACAAAAATAATAGACAAAATGAAGAAAGACAAAAAGCCAAATGGCGAGCTTGTTTTCAGTTTTGCAACTGGGCTTTCTATCCTTATTTTTTATGCATTTGCTATGCAATGTGTTTCTACAATTGCCGTTGTATATAAAGAAACAAAATCTTTAAAATGGACTGTAATTCAATTGGTAGGAATGTCTATTTTGGCTTATTTTGCCTCGTTTATTGTCTATCAAATTTTCAAATAAAATGGAAAATAGTTTGCTTTTTCAATACATTTTAGTAGGATTAATCGTAGTCTTTGCCGTTTATTCTTTGTACAGAATTATCAGAAAAACCTTTTCTCCAAAGAAATTTAAATCTAAAAGAACTGGTTGTGATAGAGATTGTGGATGTTCGTAAAAAATGAACAATTTTAATTAACTTTGATAAAATTTAAAGCGATGATTATTACAAATATCGACCAACTAGACCAAAATAAAACGTACACATATTCAGATTATTTGCTTTGGAAATTAAAGGAAAGAGTGGAGCTTTATAAAGGAAAAATCTTCAAAATGAGCCCTGCTCCAGCTAGAATTCATCAAGATATTTTGAGAAATATTAATCGTAAATATGATCAAGCATTTTACAACCAACCTTGCAAAGTTTATTTTGCACCTTTTGACGTGCGTTTACCGAATAAAAAAGGAGAAATTTTAAATGTGGTTCAGCCTGATCTCTGCGTTATTTGCGATTTAGAAAAATTAGATAAAAAAGGTTGTCTTGGTGCTCCAGATTTAATTGTAGAAATACTATCTCCAGGAAACACGAAAAAAGAAATGAAGCATAAATTCAGTATTTATGAAGAAGCTGGTGTTTTAGAATATTGGCTCGTGCATCCTGAAGATAAATACATACAAATTTTTGTATTAGAAAAAGGAATTTATATTGGATTACAGTATTTTACCGAAGGGGAAATCATCACTTCAAAAACTTTTCCAGAATTAAGTTTTTCTACGAATGACGTGTTTGCTAATCTATAAAAGTAAAGTAAAATATTGAAAATAATATTTAATTCAAGTCTTTTCTAATTTTGTATTTTTGCAAAAGCAATTTTATAATAAAAAATATGTCATTAATAAAATCAATCTCAGGAATCCGAGGAACTATCGGCGGAAAAGTAGATGAAAATCTTACACCTTTAGATGTAGTAAAATTTACTGCAGCATTCGGAACTTGGCTTCAAAACATCAATAATAAGAAAAATCTGACCATCGTAATTGGTAGAGACGCAAGAATTTCTGGAGAAATGGCGAATTCTTTGGCTTGTGCAACTTTGCAAGGTTTAGGAATAAATGTAATAGATCTCGGCCTTTCTACAACGCCAACTGTAGAAGTAATGGTTCCAGAATTGAAAGCAGATGGTGGAATAATCTTAACTGCTTCTCACAATCCGAAAGAATGGAACGCCTTAAAATTATTAAATGAAAAAGGCGAATTCATTAATTCTGAAAATGGCACAGAAGTTTTGCAAATAGCTGAAAAAGAAGCTTTTAATTTTGCAGAAGTTGATGATTTGGGATCTTATGAAACCAATGAAGATGCATTTGACATTCATATTCAAAAGATTTTAGATTTACCAATGGTAGATGCAGAAGCTATAAAATCTAAAAATTATAAAATCGTTTTAGATGCTGTAAATTCTACCGGTGGAATTGCAATTCCTATGCTTTTGGATAAATTAGGTTGCGAAACCATCAAATTATATTGCGAACCAAACGGTCAATTTCCTCACAACCCAGAACCGTTGAAAGAACATTTGGGAGATATTTGCGAATTGATGAAAACCGAGAAAGCAGATCTTGGGATTGTAGTAGATCCAGATGTCGATAGATTGGCTTTGGTTGATGAAAATGGAGATTTATTTGGCGAAGAATACACTTTGGTTGCAGTTGCAGATTATCTTTTGAAAAATAAAAAAGGGGTTGCTATTTCCAATTTAAGTTCGAGCCGTGCTTTGCGAGATGTAGCCAATTCTCACGATTCAACATATTTTGCAAGTGCAGTAGGAGAAGTGAATGTAGTGAATTTGATGAAAGAAAAAAATGCGGTAATTGGTGGAGAAGGAAATGGAGGAATTATCTATCCTGATTTGCATTACGGAAGAGATTCTTTGGTTGGTGTGGCCTTATTTTTGACACATTTGGCAAAAGAAAACAAAACAGTTTCAGAGTTGAGAGCTACTTATCCAAGTTATTTTATGGGTAAGAAGAAAATACAATTAACTCCGGAAATTGATGTTGATTCTCTATTAAAAAAAATGGAAAAAGAATACGCAAACGAAGAAATTTCTACTATTGATGGTGTTAAAATAGATTTTGAAAAAAACTGGGTTCATCTTAGAAAATCGAATACAGAACCAATTATCAGAATTTACACCGAAGCTTTTTCGCAAGAAGAAGCAGATGATTTGGGCGATAAAATGATTGAAAAAATTAGAAGTTTAATTTAAAAAAGTTTAACTTTATTTAAAATTTAAGTGATGACAATAACAATTAATCCAAAAAATAAACAAGAATCAGAAAAAATTATTACTTATTTGAAAACAAATGAAGTGGAGTTTTTTGAAAATGAGTTTGAAAATGATTGGTGGGATGAAATTTCAGATGCTGAAAAACTTTCCATTGAAAGAGGATTGGAAGATATTAAAAATGGCAATACTATTCCCCATGAAGAAGTAATGAAACTTTTTGCACGTTGAAAAAAGTAACATGGTCACTAAAAGCAAGCAAAGAATTGAATAATGTTTATAATTATTGGGAATCTCGCAATGGTTCAAATCTTTACTCAGAAAAAATTATTGATGAAACTTTTAGAATAATATATTTGTTAAGATTACAAAATTTCATTGGAGAAGAAAGTAGATTTAGAAAAATTCGGAGAGTTTTAATTTTAGAAAACTTTTCTCTTTTCTATAAAGTAATTGATGATGAAATTAAAATCTTGTCATTTTTTGATAATAGAAGAAATCCCGCAAACATTAATTTACAATGATTTTTTAATTACATTTTTTGAAATTAAAAAAATAAAATACAAATTTGGAAGAATTTTTTGATAACGAACTCGTAAGTAAGTTCGAAAACATGATAGAAAACAAGGAAGAACACTACTTTGACACAGAGGAGTTAGAAGATATTATTGTCTATTATCTGGAGTTGGGAGACCTTAAAAATGCAGATGTAGCCGTGAAATTTGGCTTAAAACTTCACCCTTCTTCTATAGAAATAAAAGTAAAAAAGCTTGAAGTTCTTATAGAATTAGAATCTTACGCACTCGCAAAAGAACTCATCAACGAACTTTCTGCTTCTGCAGGAGATAGCACAGATTTTCTGGCTTGTTGTGCAAAATATTACTCCAATCTTGGCAATCCAAAAAAAGCGATAGAATTTTGCAAAAGAGGTATTGAATTGGGAGAAGAATTGAATTTTTTACACAATTTTATTGCAGACGAATGCGTGAATCTTGGAGATCCATTCACAGCTTTGATACATTATAAAGCAGCATTAGATGAAGATTTAGAAGATGATTATGCTTTAGAAAACTCAATGGCGTGTTACGTTGATTTAAAAAAATACGAAGAAGCAGTCTCTTTTCTGAATGATTATTTAGATGATTTTCCTTATTCCGAAACTGCATGGTTTGAGTATGGACAGTTTTATTTTAACCAAAAAAATTACGAAGAAGCCATCAAAGGTTTTGACTATCTTTTGGCGATCAATTCAGAAGCAGTAAGTGTATATTCCAACAAAGCTGCGTGTTACGAAGCACTCGGGAATTACAAACAAGCAATAAATGTTTACGAAGAATTACTTGGTTTAGAATTTACTAAAGCATTTACCTATTATAAAATTGGTTTGGCGTACAAACAGCTGAAGCAATGGGTTCCTGCACTTATTTCTTTTCAAAAATCTTTGATAGAAGATCCGCAGTTTTACCTTTCTATGATGGAGCAAAGCCATGCTTACGAAGAAATGGGTGGAATGAAAGAAGCACTTTATTTCGCTAAAGAAGCATTGCAACTCAATGAAGATCAGGTAGATTACCAAAAAAGAGTTGCTTTTTTATTGATAGATGCAGGTAAATTTGAAGAAAGTATTTTTTGCTTCAAAAAATTAATCGAGATAGAGCCAGATCGGTTTTATAATTGGTATGCTTATGCAGAAGTTTTGCTACTTTTAGGAGAGTATAAAGATGCGATTTCTATATTAAAAGAAGCCTTGAAACTTCATAAAAGAGCAGAATTACATTATCAAATGAGCAATTGCTTTTTCCATCTAAAAAAGGACGAAAAGGGAATAGAATTTCTTGAAAAAGCAAAAAAAATAGATGCTTCTATTGCTCATGATATGGAAGAAAAATATCCGTTTATCAAGAGGTCTTAAATAGATTAAAAATAAACAATTTCAAAATTCAAATTGCCAATTTCTACTAAGAAATAGGCAATTTTTTTTATTAAATTTTCTTAGCTCTCAAAAATAAAAGTCCAGAAACAATTACAATTCCACCAATTATTTGTCCTAAAGTAAGCATTTCTCCATCTAAAACTCCCCAAATAATTGCAACAATTGGCATCAATAAAGTTACGGTAGAAGCGAAAAGAGGAGTTGCGATATTCAGCAATCTATAATTGAGCATCATCGCAAGTCCTGTTCCGAAAATAGATAAAATTGCGACATATGCAAGACCTATAAAATGATGATGATCTGGCTTGAAATCATCAATAAAACCTGCCAAAACAAGTGAAATTAAAGAAGGTAAAAGCAAGACAAATGAAAAAACAAAACTGCTTAATATTTTTGCAGAAATCCCTTGAAGTTTAGATTTTACGGTAGTAACATTGATGGCGTAAAGTAAAACTGCAAAAAGCAAAAGTAAAACAGGAAAAAGCTTGATTTCGCCACCACTTCCATTGCTGAATGCGATAATGCAAGCTCCAGAAAAACTGATGGCAACACCTATAAATTGCCGTTTTGTGGTTTCAAATTTCCAAAATAAAGCTCCAACCAATATTACCATTATTGGCAACATAGAATTGATGATGCCTGCAATGCTACTGCTCACCATTTTTTGCGCCATCGGAAATAGAAACATTGGAATAAAATTCCCTGAAATAGCGGCCAAAATTAACCATTTCAATTGCTTTTTAGGGAATTTTTTAATATTGATTAATGCAATGGGAAGCAAGACAATTCCTGCAATTAATATTCGCAAAGAACCGACTTCATAAGGATTGTATATCGTCAAAGATTTTTTAATTAAAATAAATGAGGATCCCCAAATTATACTTAATACGATTAAAAGTAGCCATTTTTCTCTTTCAGGATTTAGCCATTTTACACCATTTTCGATATTGCTCATTATTCTTAAATTTTAAGATGTCGAATTTACAGCTATTTTTCGTGTAATTTGTTTTGAGTAAAAATTATTTAAACCTCATCTAAGAAGTCTAAATATTCGTGTTTTGAGATAGAAATTGCTCCCAAACTTTCTAAATGCAAAGTATGAATTTGACAATCTATTAGCGAAAAAACATTTTTATATTTTTCAACAAAATAGATAAAACCAGCTTTAGAAGCATTGCTTACATGAGCAAACATACTTTCTCCACAGAAAACTTTATTTATGATTACTCCATAAAAACCGCCAACCAATTCTCCATTTTTCCAAACCTCAATGCTTTTGGTAATTCCCATAAGATGAAGTTTAGTGTAGGTTTGAATAAAATCTTCGGAAATCCAAGTCCCGTCTTCTTCTTTTCTAGTAATTTGTTGGCAATTTTCCATCACTTCAGTAAAGCATTGATCTTCGGTGAAAGTAAAAACCTCATCTCTAAAAATTTTTTTCATAGATTTTGAAATCTTCAAATCTTTAGGAAAAAGCACAAATCTAGGATTGGGACACCACCATAATATTTCTTGATCGGGATTATACCATGGAAAAATTCCAATTTGGTAAGCAAAAAGAACTCTTTCTAGAGAAAGATCTCCACCAATTGCCATAAGTCCATCTTCCGGATCGTATTTTCTAGGATCTGGGAAAGAAATTTCTAACGAGGATAATCTTATCATAAGTAAAAATAAATCCCACTTTATTAAAAAAGCAGGATTTTAATTATAAAAAAATAAATTTTTTAGAAAGGCAAATCATCATCTTCACCATCGTCAGAAAAAACGTTTGTTGCAGCAGAAGCAGTGTTTGTAGCCGTGTTAGATGGTGCAGCTTGAGTAGGTTCTGTTGTATTTGCAGCTACTTTTTCAATTCTCCAACCAACAATTGAATTGAAATATTTCACTTCATTTTGCGGGCTTGTCCATTCTCTACCTCGAATGTTAATTCCTATTTTCACATCATCACCTTCGTTAAAACCATCTAAAACACTAGCTTTTTCAGACAAAAACTCTATATTTATTGGTTGCGGGTACTGTTCGTGTGTCATCAGTACTAATTCTTTTTTTTGAAAACCGCTTGGGAAAGTAAGCAGTTCCGACATTTTTTTTATTGTCCCTAGTAATTCCATAATTTTGTTCTTAAAGGTGTAAAAGTACTAAATTGAATTTCAACAAACCAAAAAAAATGTAAAAATTTATTAAATAAAAAGTAAAATAATTTGTGCTTAAAACTAAAAAAGTATTATATTTGCACTCACAAAAAAGAGAAAAGGTTCTAAAAAAGTTTTAGCGGATGTGATGTAATTGGTAGCCATGCCAGACTTAGGATCTGGTGCTTCACGGCGTGTGGGTTCGAGTCCCTCCATCCGCACTGTTTTTTAAAATTTAGGAAACATAATGCGAAAATAGCTCAGCTGGTAGAGCACGACCTTGCCAAGGTCGGGGTCGCGGGTTCGAGTCCCGTTTTTCGCTCACCTCATACCTTGGTGGTGGAATTGGTAGACACGCAGGACTTAAAATCCTGTGTCAGTAATGACGTACGGGTTCAAGTCCCGTCCGAGGTACTTTAAACGCTCGTAATCGATTGATTATGAGCGTTTTGTTTTTTAAGGGGGAACAAAAGGGGGACTGAAATTTTATTTCATTTCTTTTTACTTGCCAAATTTTACAATATTATTCTTCCTGATAAATTTAGATTTTATTTTTAAAATGGGATTAATTGTAGATTTATGAAAGACTCAGGTTAAGGATAATCTAACTAATGTTTATTTATATGGAATATATTGCATCAATAGGTTTCTGCATTCTGCAAGTATAACTCATTATTATTCTGTTCAATTTATATTCAGTAGTTTAGGAAAAAATTCTCACTGTGAAATTGAGTGTCCTTTTTTAATTATTGTTGTAATATTTATAAAATTCCCGAATTTAAATTATAATGAGAAGAACAGAAAAACCAAAATTAGAAATTAGATCATCAGCGTCCGACTATTTTTATTCATTGTGTAGCATGAGTGAATGGCTAGGGATATTGAATGAACAAGAATCAGATAAAAAATACAAAGAGTTTTTGAAATGGATTGTAGATGAAAATATTTTAAATTTTGATTCTGAAAAAGTAATGAGGGAGAATGCTGTAAAAACAGGATTCTCAAAAAATAAGATATTGCAGTGGTTAAGGGAAGTATACTGCGACTTAATCGATCTTAACTGCGAATCTCCTGAATTGTTTTTTGATCAAGAAAAAGTATTGATTGAATTTACTTTTCACTATTTTGGAAATTACAGTTTCTGCACACTATCTCTTCCTGTAATTCCGAGACAGTACGAAGAATTTAGATTTCCATTTATTAATGCTACTTTAGGTACAGAATATTTTTGGGTAAAGAATATTACTTACTTACATGATTGTCAACGCACAACAATTAATATTCTTTTAGAAGGAGGTTTTTGTAATAAGTATAGAGATTTTGCAATTGAAAAAGCAAAGTATGAAGGTTCGCTTTCTTTCCACGATATGTACAGTTTGACTGATACCGATATAGATGATATTATTCTGAAAAGAAAAAGATATAATTAAATAACACCCTTAATGGCAATCACTTGGAAGAAAACGAAAAGACAGACAATCTAAACTTCTCAAATTCTTTTCTTTTATAGCAATCTACGCTAAGCTAATTTCTAACTTATGTTTTATTTTTTGCCAATTAGGTAGTAAATCAGTAAGTAAATTATAAAATGCTTTTGAATGATTTGGATGTATTAAATGGCAAAGTTCATGCAAAATCACATATTCAATACAATTTTTGCCAGCCTTTATAAGCTCAGTATTCAAGAGAATATTACCATCTGTGGAACAACTTCCCCATCTTTTTTTCAGCATTTTATGTTTTAATGAAATTTTATAGGTACTAAAAATTGGAAATTCAATTAACAAGTCTCTCAAAATTTTCGCAAATACTTCGTCAGCTTTTAATTTATAATATTGATTTATTAATTTCTCCGTATTATTTGACTTTGTATTGATAGTCATTAATCCTTTGGATAAATTAAAATTAGTCCTTCCTTTCTGAATTTTATTGATTACTAATTTATATTGTCTACCTAAATAACGGTGTGTTTCTCCTGGGATATAAAGTTTTTCCGCTGTAAATGGTTTGTACAACTCAAAAGCTCGCTGTTGTTGCAGTATCCATTTTGATTTTAACTTTACCTTTTCAAGGATTTTATAATCTTCGGAATTAAATGGTGCAGTAACTATCACATTTCCTTCTGGAAAAACTCTTAAATCCATCGTTTTTCTACTAGAATATTGTATTTCTGCTTTTATAATTTTACTGCCATATTTATATTCAATTTGTTCCATCTCAATCAATTTGCTTTTTGGCGATTTTTATAATCTCTTCTATAAAGCCGTCAAGCAGTTCAAAAGGTATTGATTTTTCTAACTCTAGAGAAATATTATAGAAATAGTCATCTAATTCATTCCAGATTTGTTTTTCCAGATCTTTGTTCTTCTTCCAGTCTATAATGGCTTTTTCACCATCATATATTGAATTATTAATAACTTCCTCTATGGCTAAAGCAATTTCTGCATTTTTTTCTTTTTCGATTAAAAAATTAAGGAGTTTGTCATTAATGAAATTATAAAATGCAATCGCAATTTTATTCCCCTCAATAATTTTTGGAACATCATCTTGTCTTCCGCTTTGAAATCTTTCTTCAAAATCTTTAATTCGGCTTAAGTATTCCGTTTCATCAATCCTGCTTTGCTTATAATCTTGAATTGTCTGTTTAATTAATTCTGAAAGCTTTTTATAAAAAATGGGATCCTCGTCCATCTTAATGGAGATTCCTTTTGAGGTTCGGGCAGCAATATGGTCAGCTTTGGCTGCTTTACCAATAATTTTTTCTACTTCTTCGTCTCTTTCTTGTTTATTGAAAATATCAATAGGTTGTGTTATTTTTAAAATTTCTCCGTCTGTAGTAATATGTTTATCAATGAGTTTTTGAACTTGTGATTCATATTCTTTGAAATCTATGTCATCATAATATCTTCGTTTAACATCTATTCTTAACTGAATGAAAAATTTACTGTCTTTTCTGTATTTTTCAATTACTTCATTATTCTTCACATCATTAAACTCAATCGTTGACATGGCTAAATTGAATAATCTTAAAAACTTAGACAATTTTTCATAATATAAGTGTCTTTGCTCTTCGTCCCCTAAATATGTTGCGTAAGCTTCGGTATCGTACTTATTTTTAATGGATTTGAATATATCCCATAATTCTGAGTGCATTTGAGGTAATTCGTCGATCACCTCTTTTACATTGGTCACAGATCCAATTAAATCTTCGGGATTCATCCCATCACCACCAGAGTAAGTTTCAATGGCTTTGTCCAGATTTTCGAGATTTCCATAATAATCAATGATTAAACCGTAATCTTTTCCTTCAGCCAAGCGATTTACACGTGCTATTGCCTGTAATAAAGTATGTTCTTTCAAGCTTCTTGTTAAGTACAAAACTCGGTTATTAGGAGCATCGAAACCAGTTAGTAGCTTGTCAACTACAATAATAATCTCTGGAAATTCTTGTTTCTTAAAACCATTAATAATTGATTTCTCATATTTTTCTTGTGTTCCATATTTATCCATCATAGATTTATGAAAAGACAGAACTACATTTTCATTTTCTTCAAAAGCATCGTCATGACCTTCTCTAGTATCGGGAGCTGAAATAACGACATCTGCTTTTACTTTTCCTATTTCATTCAAATATTTTCGATACAAAATAGCGGAAGGTTTGTTTGGAGCAACCAATTGACCTTTGAAGCCTGTACCTTGAATAAAATCTACAAAATGCTCTGAAATATCCCAAGCTCTATCATAAATAACTTGATCTGCTTTATTTATAGCATTTTTGGAACTGTACTTTCTTTTTAAACCTGCTTTCCCATATTTAGTAAGAGGTTCTGAAACTTTATCAAAAAAACTGTCTAAAGGTTTTTCATTTACGGTAATTGAATTATGCCTTCCTTCATATAATAATGGGACAACAGCTTTGTCTTCAACAGCATCTTTGATGGTATATTCATCAATAATACCACCAAATTTATTAGCGGTGTTTTTATCTGACTTCATCAAAGGCGTTCCCGTGAAAGCAATAAAACAACCATTTGGAAATGTCTTCTGCATTTTTACATTAAAAGTTTTGTACTGACTTCTATGCCCTTCATCAATTAGCACGAATATTTCTGAGGAATTAAATCCTTCTGGTTCTTGATTAACAGCTGCTTTGAATTTATTAATGATTGTGGTAATGACAGCATCTGACGGACTTTTAATCAATTCTATTAAATGTTTCCCTGTTGCGGCTTCCTCCACAGGAATGTTGCATTTTTGGAAAGTTTCTGTGATTTGAGAATTCAGATCGATACGATCGGTTACCAAAATGATTTTGGGGTTTCTTATTTTTTTGCTTAATGCAATCATTTCAGCCAAAATCACCATTGTTAAGGATTTTCCACTTCCTTGTGTATGCCAGATTACTCCGCCTTTTCGCTTGCCATCAGAACCTATTTTTTCAATTCTTTGCATTGTTTTGGTAATGGCAAAATATTGTTGGTAGCGAGTAATTTTCTTTATCCCATCATCATACAAAATATAACGAAACATCAGTTCTAATAATCTTTCTTTACTGCAAAGACTGTATAGCAATCTATCTTGTTCTGTTACCGCTGTTTCGAACTTTCCTAGTTGATTGAAATATTTAATGGTAGAATAATAGCGAGATTTAAATAGCTCCGTATTGTTATTTTGGGGTAATGCTTTTTGCTTTAAATTAAACAAAGTTTCCGTAAAATTATCTTGCTCTTTTTCGTTACTGAATTTCTCTGTCCAAACACTCCAAAATTCTTTAGGAGTTGCTGTGGTTGCATATTTGGCTTCGTTTACAGCTAAACTAAACACCAAATTAGAATAAACATAAAAATCACGAATACCATCTTCTTGTTGGTTTCGTAAATGTTGAGAAATACCTTCTTCTACTGGTGATTTTATCGCATTTGATTTACATTCTATTACCACCAGAGGAATTCCATTAATAAACAATACCAAATCTGGACGATAGGTATCGGAACGATTGGTTCTTAGTACAGAAAATTCTTCGGAAACGTGGAAAACATTTTTTTCAGGATTTTCCCAATCTACGTATTTGAATGAAAAACTTTTTCGATAGCCTGCAATATTTTGTTCAAAACTTTTTCCTAAAGTTATTAAATCATAGAAATATTGATTGGCATTAATAAATCCTAAATGAATGGGCAATTCTTTAATTTCGTTGATGGCTAGAGCAATATTTCCCTCGGTAAAATCATGAATACCACCTTTGTAATCAATTTTATTTATTTTTTGCAATTGCTCTCTTAAAACCGAAGTCAAAATAACATTGCTCTTTCTTCCATCACGAAGTTCTAAAGCTTCATCTGGAGACAAGTAATTGTATCCTAATTTTATCAATAATTGGATGGCTGGAATCTGACTAATATGATCTTCTGTGTATGATGGTGTCGCCATTTTAAATTTTTATGTAATTATCATTATAATGTTTGCTGTTTCTTCTAACAGATTGTTTAACAGAAGTTCTAACAAATTATTTACTATATCGTTGTCAAATAACTCATACCTAGCGTTTATATGACTTGTTTAATATGAACCTCTAACATTTCTCTAACAAAAGCTCTCTTAAAAGCTCTCTTAAAAGCTCTCTTAAATTTTAGTTTATTTAAGAGACCATTTTGAATTTGAAAAAGTTCCTTTATTACATATTAAATCTGAGGTTCTAAGTTCTGATAATAAATTCCCCACTTTGTTTTTCTTTTGCTTATCCGTCATCCAATCAGGTAATTTACTCCACAATAATTCGTCTACATCTTTTCTACTTAAATCTTTATGTTCTTTGATTGCTTTAATGATAAGGTCCAAATAATATTGTTTATCAAAACCTTTAGTCTTCGTATAATCCGCTTTTTGACCTGTTTTTTGAGCCACTCTTAACCCAATGAAAAAATTGGGTTTTCTACCTTCTATTAATCTTTTACTTTTTAAATGTTTTTCTTCATCTCTGGTTAACTGTTGCTTCTTTTGAACCTTATCAAGCATCATAATTTCTTCCAAAGTCAAATCTTTATTTTGAGCCAAAAGACGTGCATAATCCATGTCTAGGATCTTTCCGGAAAGTGACATCTTTACTTTCTCATTGGATAAATCATAATCAGGAAGTGGAAAAAATCTTGCTCTTTGAAAATTAACAATTCTCTTAATTCCACCACCGGCTGTATCAACCATTTTTAGGTTAAACATTGCCGTCGCCAAAAAACCATTTCTGTAAGATTCTTCCGGTGCATCTTCAATTACTACTTTTTCCACATTGCCAGGAATAAAAGAACCTTGATTGGTAAACACCAACTGATCAGGCATTTCTATCACGTTTATTCTGGCGTTTTTTGTGTAATCTTGGTGTGCAATACAGTTGTTGATTGCTTCACGAATAGAGAAAGGTTCATACTTTGAAACTTCTGCAGGAAATATAGTTCCTTCCTGCATATAGCGGTATTTAATGTTCCGAATCTTCGCATATACTTTTTCTACCGAAAGAATTAAAGGCAAGCCGAAAATATCGTAATCGATATCATCATTTTTTTCATCTACTAACTTCCAACGGATTTTAATATCCGCAGGATTTAAAAAATGTTCAGACTCGTCTTTACCTAAAAGAATTAATGCTGTTCTTGTTATTTTACCTTTACTGGTTACTTTTGCTTTGTTCAAAAAAGTAATATCATCCCAAGTATCAACATCTTCTGCTTTATCGGGAAATTTGCTTTTGTAATTTTTTCGAGCAACTGCAATGGCATCTTCATCCAAATCATCAATTGTAGCAGCCGCAACAACAGCTGCACTCCAATCCACTTTGG
>CAXYUO010000001.1:0-47305 GCA_964292185.1 uncultured Frigoriflavimonas sp. | reverse complement strand
AAAAAGGAAATATTCCAAATTATTATTAATAAGTAGTATATTTATTTAATATTTAGAAATATGTTGGTCAAAATTTATGGCAGTGCGCTTTTCGGCGTTTCTGCTCAAACCATTACGATAGAAGTAAATGTGGATACAGGTGGAATTGGCTATCATTTGGTAGGTTTGCCAGATAATGCCATCAAAGAAAGCAGTTATAGAATTTCCGCAGCACTAAAAAACTGTGGTTTCAAAATTCCTGGGAAGAAAATTACCATCAATATGGCTCCTGCAGATCTTCGGAAAGAAGGATCTTCTTATGATATGAGTATTGCAATTGGGATTTTAGCAGCATCTGATCAGATTGTTGCAGAAGAATTGGATAAATATATGATAATGGGCGAATTGTCTCTTGATGGAAATTTGCAGCCAATAAAAGGTGTTCTTCCGATTGCCATAAAAGCGAGAGAAGAAGGCTTCAAAGGATTTATTTTGCCAAAACAAAACACTAGAGAAGCTGCAATTGTAAGCGATTTGGAAGTGTATGGCGTAGAAAATATAAAAGAAGTTATCGATTTTTTTAATGAAGGAAAACCTTTGGAAAGAACCACGATTGATACCAGAAAAGAATTTCAAGAAAAAGTGAACGATTTCCCTTTCGATTTCTCTGAAGTGAAAGGACAAGAAACCGCAAAACGCGCAATGGAAGTTGCTGCAGCAGGTGGACATAATATTATTTTAATCGGTCCACCTGGAAGTGGAAAAACCATGCTCGCAAAAAGAGTTCCGAGTATTTTGCCACCTTTAACTTTGAAAGAAGCTCTAGAAACTACAAAAATACATTCTGTTGCTGGGAAAATGGGAACGGATACTTCTTTGATGACGGTTCGTCCGTTTAGATCTCCGCATCACACTATTTCCGATGTTGCATTAGTTGGTGGTGGAAGTTATCCGCAACCTGGAGAAATTTCTTTGGCTCAAAATGGCGTTTTGTTTTTAGATGAATTGCCAGAATTTAAAAGAACCGTTTTAGAAGTGATGCGGCAACCATTGGAAGATAGAGTTGTAACCATTTCTCGTGCAAAATTTACGGTAGATTATCCTGCAAGTTTTATGTTGGTTGCGAGTATGAACCCAAGTCCGAGTGGTTTTTTTCCTGATGATCCGAATAATACTTCTTCTATTTTTGAGATGCAAAGATATATGAACAAGCTTTCTGGACCACTTTTAGACAGGATTGACATTCATATAGAAGTGCAAAAAGTAGAATTTGATCAATTGACAGACAAGCGAAAAGGCGAAACAAGCATAAGCATTCGGGAACGAGTTTTGAAAGCTCGCGACATGCAAAGTGAACGCTATAAAGATTTGGAAATCAACTACAACGCTCAAATGGGACCAAAACAAATTGAAAAATTTTGTGCATTAAATGAAACTTCTCAAACTTTGATAAAAGTAGCGATGGAAAAACTAGGACTTTCTGCAAGAGCATATGATAGAATTTTGAAAGTAGCGAGAACCATTGCAGATTTGGAACAGAGCAAAACGATTGAAAACGACCATATTTCTGAAGCCATACAATACAGAAGCTTGGATAGAGATAGCTGGAAAAATTAAAGTAAATTTGCAAGAATTAAATTAAAATTATTATGGAAGAAAAGTCACCTTTTGCAAGTTTTGAAGAGTTACAAATAAGTACACAAGGCAAATCATTTTTACGAGAAACCGCAAAATGGGCAAATTTTTTATCAATTCTTGGCTTTATTGGCGTAGGTTTTATTATTCTTGCAGCATTGGCAATGTTAGTTTTTGGAGCAAGTACAACTGTTTTTAGTGGAGTAACTGGTGGATTTATGGGAGTTGGAGTTGTAATAGTATATATTTTGATAGGATTATTTTATTTTTTTCCACTTTACTATTTAAATAGATTTGCAAATTTTGTGAAAGTAGCTATAAATACCAATGATAATCAAAAATTAAATGAAGCTTTGGGTTACTTAAAATCTCATTATAAATTTATTGGAATATTTACATTAGTTATTCTTAGCATTTACGTTCTTATATTTTTAGTTGCAATTATGGGTGCTGGTTTCAGCGCATTTAGATAAGATAAAAAAGTGAATTATTGTTGAATTAATTATCCGAAAGCGTTTTGCTTTCGGATTTTTCAATCTAAATTCTTCTCATAATACATTAGTTCTTCTGTATCATTTGGTAGAAAGGTTTTTTTGATGAATTTTAAGCCCAATTTTTCTATTAATTTTCTGGAAGCTGTGTTTTCTTCCATTGTTATTGCAGAAATTTTTTGCAAACCGAAGTTTTGTTTTACGTGATTTATTAAAAATTCTGAGGCTTCAAAAGCATATCCAAATCCGAAAAATTCAGGCAGAAAACTAAAGCCAATATCCATTACTTCTACCGTTTCTCTTGCAAAAATGCCTACACTTCCCATTTTTGCTCCAGTTTCTTTATTAATAATTACATAATTTCCGAAACCCAATTTTTCCATTTGAGGCAGCATTTTTTCTGCGATATAATTTTCTGCATCTCTTTTGGTTCTCAATTTTCTATCACCTATAAATTTCAAAAATTTTGGGGTGTTATATATTTGTAGTACAAAATCTGCATCATCTTTATCTGCGGGTTTTAGAAGTAATCTATCGGTTTGTAAATCCATTTATTTCTGTAATTTAATTAAAATTGATTTTACTACATGACAAAAAATAAAAATTTGTAAAAAATAGTAGTTTTAACCGCAAAAGAGACAAAAGATTGCTGTTTAAAAAAGTGAATCCAAAAGATAATAAAAGAATGTCGCATACTGCTTTTGTCAACTTTTGAATTTCTAACTGACTATTAAGAAGTTATTTAATTCTTAATTAGGCACTTAACTTTTGTCCCTTTTGCGGTTAAAAAAAACGAGTCAATTTTTGGCGATGTGCTATTTTTGTCATGTACTGAAAAAATTTATTCAAAAAAATTCCGAAAGTATTACACTTTCGGAATTTAAATTTAGTAGAATAATTTTTATTATTTATTCATTTTAGCCTCCAATTTTGCTTTTTTCTTAGCTTCTTTTGGATCTACATACTTTCTTTTTGGTTCTTTTGGTGTGTTTTCATCAGTAATTAAATTTAATTCTTTGATGAGTCTTTTGTTTCCCGCATATTTATCAATCACCCAAAGTACATATCTTACATCTACATTGATGGTTTTTTGGAATTTTTCTTCAAAAACGATGTCGCCGCTCAAAGCTTCGCTGTTTCCATCAAAAGCAATTCCGATAAGATTTCCATCTCCATCTATAACAGGAGATCCAGAGTTTCCACCAGTAATATCATTGTTGGTAAGAAAATTTACAGGCATATATCCTGCAGCATCTGCATACATTCCGTATTCTTTCATAGCATTCATGTCGATTACTTTTGTAGGAAGATCAAATTCTTCGTCGCCTTTTTTGTATTTCGCAACCATTCCGTCCATTGTTGTATAGTAGTTTTCTTCTATACCATCATAGTTTCTATCATCTCTTTTTGGTAATGTATCTACGGTTCCGTAGGTTAATCTCATCGTGCTATTTGCATCTGGATAGAATTTTTTATCAGGAGAAGCTTTCATCATTCCTGCTAAAAAAACCCTGTTGCTTTTTGCAAAATTTTCATCTATTTTACTGAATCTTTCTCCTTGTAATCTATTATCTGTAATATAATCGTTTGCAAATTTATAAAGTGGATCTGCATCTAATTTCAAACGATCAGGATTCAAAATAAAGTTCGTAGCAGAAGCTTTATTTGCAAAAATAGAAGATTGTGCCATTAATGAAAGCGTTTTAGAGTTGGCATTCATCAATGTAGGAGATGCTACATCTTTATCTACATCAGTTTGATATAAACCTACTAAAGAGTTGATCATTTCTCCTTCTAATTCTGCATCGAAGTTTTCGTAAACCTTACTCAAAGCAGCTTCTACTTTTGGTTTCATTGCCAATCTTCCTTGCATATCTTGTGCGGCATAAGTTTTTAGCATAGATCCTACTTGATAAGCTGTAACAATGTATTTAGCATTTCTTTGTACAATAGAGTTGTAGTTTTTTTCTACATTTCTTGCAGAAGTTTGTTTGTAATATCCTTCTATATCATCTAAAACATAAGCGTAATCTTCGTTTCCAGATTCTAGAGCCCATTTTTTAAATTCAAACTCATCGTTTCTCTTACTTTGTATGGTTCCATTTTGCATTACAGCATCTATGGTTCCTTGTCTGTTTTTCCAATAATTGGCTACACCAGCATATTGCGAAGCATAGTTTAATCTTGTAGCATCACTTTTATCCATGTATTTTTTCATTACATCCATAGAAAGTTTAGAACCTTTTACCCAAGCTGGGTAATCTTTATTTACCATTTGATTGATACCATAAGAAGTCAAATATCTATTTGTTCTTCCAGGATAACCCAAAATCATTGCAAAATCTCCAGGTTTGTATCCTTTTAAAGAAACTGGTAAATAATGCTTTGGTTTAAGAGGAACATTTTTTGGAGAAAATTCTGCAGGATTTCCGTTTGCATCTGCATAAACTCTAAAAATTGAGAAATCTGCAGTATGTCTTGGCCATTCCCAATTATCGGTATCTCCACCATATTTTCCTAAAGAAGAAGGAGGTGCACCAACCAAACGAATATCTTTGTAATCTTGATATACAAAATAGTAGAATTCATTTCCATTAAAAAAATCTCTTACAACTACATTGTATTTTCCGTTTTCAGAATTTTCTGCTTGTATCGCTTTTGTTTCTGCGTCTATTACTGCTTTTCTTTCTGCTGCAGACATTGTGCTATTTAGTTTAGAATTAATGCGTTGTGAAGCATCATCCATTCTTACCAAAAATCTTACGAAAAGTCCTTCTGCATTAAATTCTTGAGATTGTTTCATCGCCCAAAAACCATCTTTCAAATAGTCTTTTTCTGGAGTTGATGCTGCTGCAATAGCTTCATAACCACAGTGATGATTTGTGAAAATCAGACCTTGATCTGAAACGATTTCACCAGTACAAAATCCTCCAAAACTTACGATTGCATCTTTCAAAGCAGCATTATTTACAGAATAAATTTCTTCTGGCGTAAGATGAAGTCCTTCTTTTTGCATATCCACATTATTCAGACGTTTGATAAACATGAGAAGCCACATTCCTTCGTCTGCTTTCATTGGTACGAAACTTAATAGAAACGTACATAACAGTACTATTTTTTTCATTGTATAAATTATTTAAAAAATGATTAGAAACGCTAATTTACTAATTTATTTTATTAAATGCTTTGGAAATAGTGGCTTTAGTACAAATTTTAATTTTTATTATCCTTATATTTGTTTTAAGTGCCAAACTATTGGCGAATTTGAAGAATATGTTAGAAAAATCAGACCATCAATATGAAAAGGCCGTTTTGGTTGGCTTAGTTACTCAAAAACAAGATGAAGAGAAGCTAAAAGAATACATGGACGAGCTAGAATTTCTTGCTTTTACTGCAGGTGCAACCGTAGAAAAACGTTTTGTACAAAAATTGACAACTCCAGATCCAAAAACCTTTGTAGGAAGTGGAAAAGCTCAAGAAATAAAAGCATTTGTGAACGAAAACAACATCAATACCATTATTTTTGATGATGAACTTTCTCCATCTCAATTGAAAAATTTAGAAAAAGAAATTGAAGTTAAAATTCTTGATAGAACCAATCTTATTCTGGATATTTTTGCTCAAAGAGCACAAACTTCTTATGCAAGAACGCAAGTAGAACTCGCACAATATCAATATCTTTTGCCAAGGTTATCCAAAATGTGGTCTCACCTTGATAAGCAAAAAGGTGGAATAGGAATGCGTGGACCGGGAGAAACGGAAATAGAAACCGATAGAAGAATTATCCGTGATAGAATAACTTTATTAAAGGATAAATTGAAAGTAATCGACAAACAGATGGCAACCCAAAGAAACAACCGTGGAAAAATGGTGCGTGTTGCATTAGTTGGTTACACCAATGTGGGAAAATCTACCTTGATGAACGCTATTTCCAAATCTGATGTTTTTGCAGAAAATAAACTGTTTGCAACCTTAGATACAACCGTGAGAAAAGTGGTGATTGGGAATTTGCCTTTTCTTTTGACAGATACCGTTGGTTTCATCAGAAAATTACCAACACAATTGGTAGAAAGTTTTAAATCTACTTTAGATGAAGTGAGAGAAGCAGATTTGCTTATTCATGTTGTAGATATTGCTCATGAAGGCTTTGAAGATCAGCTGAATTCTGTAAACCAAACTTTAGAAGAAATTGGAGTTCATCAAAAACCTATGATTTTGATTTTCAATAAAATAGACGATTTTTCTTACGAAATAAAAGATGAAGACGATCTTGCTCCAGAAACGCACAAAAATATTTCTTTAGAAGAATGGAAAAAAACTTGGATGGCAAAATCTAAATTTCCAACCGTTTTTATTTCTGCTCTTACGAAGGAAAATTTCCCAGAAATGAAGAAAATGATTTATGATGAGGTGCAAAGAATACACATTTCTAGATTTCCGTATAATGATTTTCTTTTTCAGTATTTTGAGGAAGAAGAGATTTAATATCTAATCTAAATATTTATTAATTTTATAATTAAAAAAATGGCAATCACAATAAATTTACCTCAGAACATAGAAGCAAACGAGAAATCTTTACTTCTGCTTATCGTATCAATAATGTACAAAAAATGTAAACTTTCTTTAGAACAAGCAGCTGAAGTTGTAGGAATTTCTAAAGTTGCTTTAGCAGAATTATTAGCATCTCAGAATGTTTCTATTTTTAATTATCCATCGTCAGATTTAAAAAAAGATGTAGAAAATGGGTAAAATTGTTTCTTTTAAAATTTACTTTTTAATATTATTAAATTTTTCCGCTCTACTTTTTTCACAAAACGAAAAATTTTATAACAAAGGGAAAGTGGAAATTAACCGTGAAGTTGAAAAAATTCCGCTTAATTTTATTAATGATTTACCAATTATAAAGGTGGAAATTGAAGGCAAATTCTACAACTTTGTTTTTGATACTGGTGCTCCATTAATTATTTCAAATAAAATATTTGAAGAACTAAACCTAAAAACAATAGAAGAATCTGATATAAAAGATGCGCATCAAGAAATACGAAAACAAAAATTTACTTATTTACCCGAATTGAATTTGGGTGAAATTAAATTTAAAAATTTTGGAGCTATTGTGATCGATTTAGAAGATCCACTTTTCAAATGTTACCAAATTGATGGAATATTTGGAGCAAATCAAATGGCGAAATTATATTGGAAGATAGATTATCAAAACAATCTATTAGAAGCAACAAAGAATATAACGAATTTTAAAATAAAAGAGTTTAAATACAGAACTCGCTTTACTCCTCTTCCTCAAAAATCACCAAGAATCTACATTCAATTACAGAAAGTAAATAAAGAGGTACTTTTTGACACTGGTTTTGCCGGCAGCATAATTCTTAATAAATCCCAAATTGATATAAATGATCCGAAAATTGCTAAAAATCTGATTAAAAAATCTGGAGTAAATTCTTTAGGAATGTATGGAGTTGGTAAGAATAATGAAAATTTATTATTTAAAACTGAAGAATTTAGTGTTGATAATATTCCTCAATCACAGCAAATTATCGAAACGGGTGAAAGCAGTTTTCTTGGAAATACGTTTTTGAAAAATTATGTATTCATTTTAGATTGGAAAAAAAATGAAATTCTGTTTAAAGAAACTGAAAAGATTCCTATTGAATATGAATCTTTTGGATTTTCTTACAAATATGTAGCGGGGAAAATAAAAGTTTTAAGTATTTATGACAATCAAAATATACCAGTACAAATAGATGATGAAATTTTAAGTATTAATGATGAAAATATGGAAAACTTAACCGAATATGAAGCTTGCACTCAATATTTCAAAAGTAAAGAAAAAAAGGTAAATCAATTAAACTTAAAGGTAAAAAGAGGAGCTGAAATTCTTTATTTTACAGTAAAAAAGCAGAATTTTTTTAAAAATTAATACATGCAACATTCCATCTCCATAATAATCGCCATCTACAATCGAAAAGACGAACTTTTTGAATTGCTCAGTTCGCTTGCTTTGCAAACCGATAAAAATTTTGAAATTATCGTTGTAGATGATGGTTCTTTAGTTGCACTTTTGCCAACTATAGAATTATTTATTGACCAATTGAACATTCAATTCTATCGGAAAACCAATTCTGGACCAGGACTTTCCAGAAATTTTGGTGCAAAAAATGCAAATGGAGATTGGCTCGTTTTTGTAGATTCAGATGTGATTGTGGAGAAAGATTATATAGAAAACATCAAAAATAATTTAGCCAAAACAAAATGCGATGCATTTGGTGGAGCAGACAAAGCTGGAAAAGGTTTTAATCTCATGCAAAAAGCAATTTCTTATGCTATGACTTCTTTGCTTACAACTGGTGGAATTCGCGGAAGCAAAAAATCTATGTCTAAATTTCAACCCAGAAGTTTCAATATGGGCGTGAAAAAATCTGCTTTTGATGAAGTTGGAGGTTTCTCGGAAATGAGAATTGGCGAAGATCCAGATTTATCCATGACGCTTTGGGAAAATGGTTTTTCTACCGCGTTTTTTGATGATATTGGCGTTTTTCACAAACGAAGAACCGATCTTGGGAAATTCTCTAAACAAGTCAATCAGTTTGGTGTTGCAAGACCAATTCTCAACCAAAGACATCCCAATTATGTGAAGCTTTCTTTTGCGTTTCCATCGCTTTTTTTAATTGGTTACGTCATGGGAATTATAGAATATTTTTGCTTCGGAATGAGTTTTATCCTCATGATGTACGGCTTTTACACCTTCCTAATATTTTTCCATGCCTTGTACAAAACCAAAAACATAAGCATTGCAGCAATGGCAATTATCGCATCGTTCATTCAGCTTTTTTCTTATGGTTGGGGTTTTTTGAAATCTTGGTTTTATTTAAATATTTTAAAACAAAAACCAGAACAAGCTTTTCCTGGGCATTTTCATAAAAGTTAGTACAAAATTTTAAGACTTGATTTTAACAAATATCATAAGAAAAATGAATACTCTAAAATATCTGATTGTATGTTTTACAATTATAATTCAAAGTTGTAACGGTCAAAATACTTCTAAACAAGAGATTTATAATAAAGATTTTAAATGGACGATTACAATTCCAGAAAATTTTCAGAATGTAAGTAAAGAAGAATGGTCAAAAATGCAAAATAAAGGAGAAGAAGCTATTGAAAATACTTATGGTGAAGAAATAATTAATCAATCTAAAACAATTTTTGTGTTCAAAAGCGACCAATTCAATTATTTTGAATCAAATTATCAACCTTTTGATGTTGCAATTGACGGAGATTATTTAGAATCTTGCAAAAATGTAAATAATATTATATTTGAAACTTTCAAAACGCAAATGCCTGGTATAAAGATAGATTCAACTTCGAGCGTAGAAAAAATTGACAATTTGAATTTTCAAACTTTTAAATTGAAAGTAGAATATCCTAATAAGATGATTTTAAACTTGATGATGTATAGCAGACTTTTTGATAAAAAAGAGTTCTCTGTAAATATAATGTATGTGGATAATGAAAAAGGACAACAAATGCTAGATTCATGGAAAAAATCGAAATTCACTAAGTAATATTCTGAATTTTTTCATAAAATTTACTTTTGAGCATTGAAAATGTACCATTCGGTGAAATATAATTTTACATTTTGTATCTATAATTTATCTTTGGTTTAAATTTAAAAACGATGAAGCCAATCACAAAATTTCTTTCGGTATTTCTGATATTTTCATTGATGTTTGTTTCTGCGCAAATCAAAATCAGCGGAAAAATCACTTATAGAAACAAAGGAGTTCCGAATATTTCTGTAACCTTGAAAGATAAGTATGATGGAGCAACTTCTGATGCAAACGGAAATTATAGTTTTGAAACCACAGAAAAAGGAAATCACATTTTGGTTTTCAGCAATACTAAATTTGTAGAACTTGAAAAAGCTATCGTTTTAGCAGACGAAAATATTGCCGAAAATGCAGAATTGAAGGAACAAATAAGCGAAATAGAAGCCGTTGTAATTTCTGCAGGAAGCATAGAAGCAAGTGATAAAAAACGTGCAACGGCATTATTAACACCAATAGACATTTATACAACTGCAGGAGCAGATGGTCAAATTTCTTCAGCATTAAATTATCTTCCTGGTGTGCAAAAAGTTGGAGAAACCGAAGGTCTGTTTGTTCGTGGTGGAACTGGAGCAGAAGCAAAAATCTTCATGGATGGAAGCTTAATCAATAATTATTTTTCTAATTCTGTTCCCGGAATTGCTGGAAGAGATCAATTCAACACTTCACTTTTTAAAGGAAATATTTTTTCAAGTGGTGGATATTCTGCACTTTATGGGCAAGCTTTATCTGGAGTTTTAATTTTAGAAAGTGTAGATTTACCCGAACAAACTTCCTTTGATTTAGGTGTTTCTCCCATATTTTTAACAGGAAATTATCAAAAATTAAATGCTGCAAAAAATGCATCTTATGGTTTTAGTTTAGGATATTCTAATTTAGATTTGATTACAAAACTGATCAACTTCAATACAGAATTTCATAAAGCTCCCAATTCTATTTCTGGAGATGCCAATTTTAGAATAAAAACAAAATCAGGAGGTTTTTTTAAATATTATGCAAAATTTGACAACAACAAGTTAGGTGTTTTATCAAAAAGTTTGGAACCAGAATTCGATAAAAATAAAGTTGCTTTAAAAGGAAACAATATCTTTCAAAATCTATCATTCAAACAAAAATTTGGAGCATATTTGCTGAATGTAGGAACTTCTTTTACCTATAATAAATCGGATATTGATTTTTCTAATTTGCTTAATGATGTGCAACAATCCAACTTCAACACTACAAGTATTGGAAATTACATCAACGCAAAAGCTGTGGTAGAAAGAAAAATAAACAGAATATCAGCTTTGCGAGGTGGTTTTGAATTGAATAATGCCGATGAAAACACCAAATACGGAACTTTTGAAAAAAAATATACCGATTTGATTTCTTCTGGTTTTCTGGAAACTGATTTAGGTTTTAGCAATAATTTTTCTGCTAAAATAGGACTTCGAGCAGAAAATTCTTCTTATTTAAATAAATGGAATATTGCACCAAGACTTGCAGTTGCCTACAGATTGGCGAAAGAATTCACTACTTCTTTAGCTTACGGAACTTTTTATCAAAACCCAGAAAGCAAATTCATTAATTCTGATGCTCCGCTAGATTTTCAAAAAGCAGATCATTATATTTTTCAAATTCAAAGAAATACCGAAGGTAGAAACCTGCGTTTAGAAGCTTTTTACAAAAAATATGATCAATTCATAAAAACTAAAAATAATTTTTCTCTGCAAACTGCCATCAATAATAATGGAAATGGCTTTGCAAAAGGTGTAGAGTTATTTTGGCGAGACAAAAAATCCATTAAAAATATAGATTATTGGGTAAGTTATTCTTATTTAGATTCCGAAAGAGATTTCCAAAACTATCCTTTTAGTTTAGCTCCAAGTTTTGCTGCAAAGCATACACTTTCTCTTGTTGCTAAAAAATTTGTAACCAGCTGGAAAACAGGTTTCAACATGTCTTACACCTATTCTTCTGGAAGATCTTATTATGATATTATTTCAGAAAATGGACAAAACACCATCAGAAATGAAGGAAAATTAAAAGATTACAGTGGTTTGAATTTTAGTTTGAATTATCTACCAAATTTGGGCAAAAAAGATGCAAAAGCGTTTACCGTTTTGGTATTAAGTGTTTCTAATATTTTGGGGCAGAAAAACATCTACGGATACAACTTTTCTAATGATGGTTTGCGAAATTCTGCAGTACTTCCACCTTCTAATACTTTCGTGTTTATCGGAGCTTTCATCAGTTTTGGAGTAGATAAAACGAATGATGCGATTAATAATAATTTGTAGAAGTTGAGGTTTGTAGGAGGAAGTCGGAAGCTAAAAAAATCTGCCTAAATTGCGAGAGTTGAATTTGATGAAATTGAAAGAGATTTGTTTCATTTAAACCTTAAATTCTTAGAGCTTGTTTAAATTTTTTATAAAAATAATTTAAACCACAAAAGGAACAAAAAAATGAGCTTAAATAATTCTTTCTAAAGAGAAAATAAGTCACAATAAACTTATTTTTACTTTAAAAAGTGTTTAATTTTCTTAAACTGTTGTGGTTTTAATACAATTTTAAACATGCTCTTAATATTGAAAATTAAAAAAGAAACAATCAAAGTTTGTTTTTGTTAAGAAAATGAAGTTGGAATGATTTTTTGACCCCAACTTTTATATATGACTTAGAGAATTCCATTCAGAAATAAAAAATTACCATTCAGTAGAAATTATTTTTAAAAGGAAAAATTCTACTTTATATTTACACTACAATTAATCAACAAAATATAACTATCATGAAAACAATTAAAAATTTAACATTAGTATTTGCGCTTATTTTCACAAGTATTACTGCTTTTGCGCAAACTGCTTATGAAAAAGCAATGACGGAAAAAGTAGCCAAAGTACAAAAAAGCCAAAGTGCAGAAGAACTTACAGCTTTTGCCAATGATTTTGAAAGGATTGGTTTTAGAGAAACCACAGAATTTTTGCCAAATTACTACGCAGCTTATGCACTTATCCAAAAAGGAAGAATTTTATTTCAACAAGGAAAAACTTCAGAATTAGATGCAATATCTGATCAAGCACAAAAATTTATCGATTTAGCAGAAAGCAAAGCTCCAGAAAATGTGGAAGTTGTGATTTTGAAAAAAATGGTTCACAGTCTTAGAATGATGGTAAATCCGCAAGCGAGATTTATGAGTGAAGGATCTTTGGCTACAAAATATCTTGCAGAAGCTGAAAGAATGGATCCGGAAAATCCTAGAATTACATTAATAAAAGCAGAAGACACGTATTTTACGCCAGAACAGTTTGGAGGAAGTAAAGAAAAGGGTTTAGAACTTTTCAAAAAAGCAAAATTGCAGTATGAATCTTATAAAAACGCATCAACTTTAAGCCCAACTTGGGGAAAAGAAGAAGCAGATTATTTTATAAACGAAGCTGAAAAATAAATTTTATTATTCTTAAAAAATTCAACCCTTTCATCTTTCTAAAGACCGAAAGGGTTTTTTTCTGCAAAAGTATTTTCAAGTTACGATTCAGATATATAAACATACCATTCAGCTAGAAATACTTGTAAATGCCTGTTTGTCAACATATCTTTACACTATTAATTAACCAAATAAATTATATCACAATGGAAACTTACACAATCACACAACAAGAAAAACTAGTACAAGCTCAAAAAAGAGTGAAAAGCATGAAAGGATTTTATACACACGCAACAGTATATTTTTTAGTAAACCTATTTATAATAATAAGCTGCTATATTGCAAGCCCACAAAGTATAATTACTTCAGATCCATATATGACGGCTTTATTCTGGGGAATTGGTCTTTTTGCACATGGTTTCTCCGTATTCGGTCAAAACTTTTTATTGGGAAGAAATTGGGAAGAAAAAGAAATTCAAAGAATTTTAAATAAATAATTTTCACATCTTTATAAGACATTGAATAATTCAAAATAAAATTAAATTTACAAAATGAATACCAACGAATTAAGAAAAAAAAGCATCAATTTCCTTTGGATTTCACTTGCTACAGGACTATTCTTCTTTGTGTTTTTTACAAAAGATAAGAGCATCAGCAATTTGATGATGAGTTTTTTAGTTTCATCTTTATATACTTTCGTTTTTACTTTTGGGAATACTTTGTTGAATGATTATCTAAATTCTAAATATTCATGGATAGATAATACAAGAACACGAATAATTTTAGGAATTTTAGGAACAATTTTCGTTAATGTAATTTTAGTTTTTGGCTGTAATTATATCAATTTTATTTTGCTTCAAAAAGCAGATTCTTCCAGATTTTTCTCAGGATCTATGGGGTTTATAAATTGGTTGATTATCAATATTGCACTATTATTTTCAGCAATTTTCCATGCAAAAGGTTTTATGGAAGAGTGGAAAAAATCTTCTAAAAAAGAAGTTGTAGAGCAAAAATTAATCGCCAATTCTGCCAATGCACAATTCGAAACATTAAAAAACCAATTAGATCCACATTTTTTATTTAATTCTTTAAATGTTTTAAGTGCTTTAATTGATGAAAACCCAGAACAGGCACAGAAATTCACAGCTTCAATGTCGAAAATTTACCGCTATATTTTAGAACAAAAAGACAAAGAATTGGTTTCTGTAGAAGAAGAAATAGAATTTGCAAAAACCTATACAGCTTTACTAAAAACACGTTTTGAAGACAGTGTAGATTTCAAATTTGAAGTTTCTGAAGAGGTCAAAAAATTGTTTGTAGTTCCACTTTCTCTACAATTATTATTAGAAAATTGCATTAAACACAATTTCGCAACTTCTACAAAACCATTATCTATTAAAATCTATTCAGAAAACGGAATGCTCTTAATAGAAAACAATCTACAAGAACGAGAAAGCGGCAAAGAATCTTCAGGAATTGGCTTGGCAAATATCGTACAACGCTATCATTTGCTTACCAATAAAAATGTTTTTGTAGAAAAAACAGACCAATATTTCAGAGTGAAAATACCTATTTTAACAGAAAAAACATCAACCATGGAAACTACAAATTATTCAGAAAACGGAGTTTATGAAAGAGCTGCAAAACGCGTAAATGAAATAAAAGGATTCTACGGAAATTTAATTTCTTATTGCCTCGTAATTCCTTTTCTAATTTTTGTAAATCTTTATACCGCACCACAATATCAATGGTTTTGGTGGCCAATGTTAGGATGGGGAATTGGTTTAGCTTCCCATGGAATTTCGGTTTTTGGAATAAGCAAAAATTGGGAAGAGCGTCAAATTCAGAAAATTTTGGACAAAGAAAATTTAAAAAAATAAATAAAAATGGAAAATTTAAAACAGAAAGAAATCGATTTTTCTATTGCAAAAGAAAGAGTTTCTCAATTGAAAAAATTCTATGCAAGTTTAGCAATTTTTATTATAGTATTTTTATTTGTAAGTCTTAGGAAATACTATAAAACGGGAGAAATTACATTTTTAGACAATCATAATATCTCGATTGTATTTTGGATTTGGGGAATTATATTAGCCATAAAAGCGGTGAAAATATTTTACTTCAACCAAAACTGGGAACGCAAAATGATGGATAAAGAACTAAATAAAAACAAAAATGGAAATAAATAAAACCGACAATATAAAATATCTGGAAGCCAAGAAAAGAGTAAAACGCATCAAAGGTTTTTATACTCACCTTTTAGTTTATATTTTTGTAAATTTATTCATCGTATTTTTTAATTACCAAGAATTGAAACCAGGCGAAAGTTATTTTCAATGGCAAAATTTTGTTACATTAGGTTTTTGGGGAATTGGAATAATAGGACATGGTTTAAGTGTTTTTCTACCCAATTTTATTCTTGGAAACGATTGGGAAGAGCGAAAAATAAAAGAATTGATGAATAAAAATAGACATCAGAAATAATGACGAAAATACGAACCGTAATCATAGAAGACGAAAAACCTGCAGCAAGAAAATTAGAAAGAATGATTAGCTTGTTTCCTGATTTAGAATTAGTTGCAATTGTAAATTCTGTAGAAGAAGGCATTGTTTATTTTAAAAATAACGAACATCCAAATCTTATATTTTCGGATATTGTTTTGGGTGATGGTTTGTCTTTTGATATTTTCGAAAAAATCCCGACAAAGAGCTTTATCATTTATACCACAGCTTTTGATCAATATACTTTGAAGGCGTTTAAACTCAATTCCATAGATTATTTATTAAAACCAATTTTGCAAGAAGACTTAGAAAAAGCTATTGAAAAATACAAAAGCTTCTTGCCAGAAGAATTACCTTCTAATGATTTGAATTACAAACAACTAATTAAAAAAGATGAGCCAAAACTAACCCGAATATTGGTTAAAATAGGTTACAATTTAAAAATAATTTCGATTGATGAGGTAAGTTGTTTTTATAGTGAAAACAATATTGCATATTTGCAAACCAAAGACAGAAATTATCCAACAGATATTACGCTAGAAGAACTTGAAAATAACCTTCAAGGAAAAGATTTTTTTCGAGTAAGTCGGCAAGTAATTGTACATTTAAATTTCATTAAAAACATACACACATCTCCTGTTTATAAGGTAGATTTAGAATTTCAACCCGATTTAGAAATTTCTGTGAGCCGAGATCGAGTGAAAGATTTTAAGGATTGGTTGGTTTAGTATTTTAAAAAAATACTAAATATCAGTAGTCATTTTTTATTTTTTTTAGTTTCAAATTAGCAATTCTAGCTTTTAGATGCCTATCTTTGTAAAATATTATTAGAAAAAATTATTAATTATGAAAAAGCCTTCAATAGGATTTATTGGTCTCGGTTTAATGGGAGCAAATATGGTAGAAAATTTGCAAAAAAGAGGTTTCGAGCTTACAGTTATGGATCTTAATAAAGATGTTGTAGCAACTGTAATAGCTAGAGGAAACGCAACTGAAGCAACTACTCCAAAAGAATTAGCAGAAAAAAGCGACATCGTAATGCTTTGCCTTACCACTTCTGCAGTTGTGGAAAAAGTAGTATATGGTGAAAATGGAATATTAGCAGGTATAAAAGAAGGTTCGGTATTGATAGATTTTGGAACTTCTATTCCTGCATCTACAAGAAAAATTGGAAAAGATCTTGCAGAAAAAGGAGCAGGTATGATAGATGCTCCACTTGGAAGAACTCCAGCTCACGCAAAAGATGGATTGCTAAATATAATGACTGGTGGAGATAAAGAAACTTTCGAAAAAGTGAAACCAGTTTTAGATGAGCAAGGCGAAAATGTATTTCATTTAGGACCACTTGGTGCAGGTCATACTACAAAATTAATCAACAATTTTATGGGAATGACAACTGTTGTAGCAATGTCTCAAGCATTTGCGGCTGCGAAACTTTCTGGTGTAGATGGTCAACAATTATTTGATATTATGTCTGCTGGTCCATCTAATTCGCCATTTATGAAATTTTGTAAAAATTATGCAGTAGATAATGTAAGCGATTTAGGATTTTCTATTGCCAATGCAAATAAAGATTTAGGATACTTTGTACAAATGATGAATGATCTTGGTACGGTTTCTCAAATTGCCGAAGCTACATCTTCAAATCTACAAGCTGCTTTTGATGCAGATATGGGAAGCGAAAATGTTCCTGTAATCTATGATTATTTCACAGCTTTGAAAAAATAAAACGTGTTGAATTATCTCAATCGTTAGAAAATAATAATCCTTTTGATTGTTCAAAAGGATTTTTTATACAACTAATTTTACCTTTTTAGATATTCTGTTTCACTTCGCAATTTCAATTTTATAGGCAATGCGAATATTATTAAACCTAAAAGAATTACGTATTCAATAATTATTTTGAAACTTCCGAAGTTTGCAATTGTAAGTACAATTCCTACAAAACCGGGGCTTCCATTTCCTGCGGGTTCATATTCTACACCACTTTCAATCTGATTTAGAAATTTCTGTGAGCCGAAATCTAGTAAAGATTTTAAGGATTGGTTGGTTTAATTTCTCAATAATTCCACTATTGAATGATGACCTTTATTTTCTGCAAGTTCAATAGGAAGAATACCTTTGTTATTTAAAATGTTTTTATCAGCACCAAAATCTAATAAAAACTGTACTATTTCTATGTTGCCTTCTTCACAAGATGCGTGAAGTGGAGTTGTTCCATCATCATCAGTTTCGTTAATATCGCTTCCATTATTTATAGCATCTTTAACCATAAACATTTTACCAATTATACAAGCATAAATTAGACTAGGAACCCTTGTAAAACTAGGCAAAGATTCTAAAGGTGATTTAGTTGAGCCATTTTGTGCATTTATTGCTGCAACAAAAGACATAAGATCTTTATCTTTCTGTAATTCTTCATTTTCTTCATTAGACAGACTTGCTTTTTTCTTTTTCCAATTAAATATTCCCATCTTTTGATAATTTATTTTTTTAATAAGTGTACAACTAATAACCAAAAATTAATGTAGGATTTTTCAATATTTTAGCCAAACCAAAACATCCGAATAATATATTATTTTTTTAATTCTTTCTGACCAAAAAGTAGGCGTGTTTTCTAGAAGTTTTTCTGCATCAATCCAACCATTATTATTCTGTAACTGCCAATCTGTACCATATGAGTTTTGAACTTTAAAAACCTCTAAAACTTTACCATTTTCTGGATTAATAACTTTTTTATAACCACAAATAACGATGCTATGAATTGTTGATGAATCTGATCTGGTTATAGTGCCATCAATATTTTTATCAAATGCCATGATGTAAAAAAGTGGCTTTTGCTCATTAGTCAAAACATCTATAATCTTATTTTTAATATCTTTTGAAGTTATGTTTTCATCATCTAAAACTGGGAAACTTGCTACTTTTGCTAAATTTGAAATAGCGTTGCTTTCTATTTCTCCTAAAAACAAATTGTAAGTAAAAGCATTGAAACTGAGTTTGTTATTAAATTCATCTAATTTTAAAGCATTATTTAGATTGAAATATTTACTATCTATTTTGGTGTAAAACTCAAGCTTTTTATTGTGTTTTTTTTCTTCTTTTAAAGGTATGGTTTGTCCGTTATAAATGGTGTATATTTCTTTTAAAAAATTAATTAAATCGAACTGATTAGAACGCGTTTTAGAGGATGCATATTCTAAATTCAAATTTTCAACCATATTCTGGTAGGGCATAGTTGAATCTAAAATATATCTATTTGTTGCAAGTGCATTTCTTAATATCGAAGCTGCATCATTTCTTAAAAACGAACTCGATTTTTCAAATAGAAACATATCTTTTTCTCCATTTCTATTTATTGATGTGTATTTTGAAAATCCCCAATAGGAAATCGCATAATTTGATGGTGGATTAGAACAATCATGTATTGCACCTTTGTTTTGATCGCAAATTGATTTTTGAACAAGTGCAGCTAAAGAATATGCGGTACATTCTCCTAAGACAGACTGTGTTTTAATAGGAGGCATGTTTGGTATTTCTATTTTGCTACCTTCTATTTCTTCATATAAAATGGAAGGAATTATTTTTGCCATTGATAAATCTTCTTTTTTGCAAAATATTGGTACAAAAGGATAGTTTTTTGTGTGGATTTTAAAGGGAAATTGTTTGAAATTGTCTTTGTACCATTGCACATCTTTAATAAAACTAAAAAGCGAAATATGCGTTTCTTTTGTTAAAGCTGTAAAACTATTTTTCCAATTTCCTTTAGATCTTTCGCATTTTATAGATTTATCGCTTCCATTTTTATCAAAAAAATAGAGTGTAGGTTCTCCATTATTTAGCTTTCCAAAAAAAGGAAAATATCCCATGTCTTTGTCTTCAAATACTGTTTCCTTGGAAAACCCATCATTAGAATTGTATTTGTAAACATAGCCATTATTGGTTTCATCAAGACTTTTTGCAAATATAAAATAGTACAATCCATCAAAATAAATACAAGGTTTGAAGAGGTTTTCGTTGTCTTCACACACGAATTTTTGAGGTAATTGATGATAATTACCATCAATATCATTAAATCCTATTGTCATTCCAAAAAGAGGATCTTTTTCAGGATTTATGATTATCATATCATTGTAATCCACCTTTTTAATGATTTTCACACTTTCTAATTGTGCGAAAATAACATCAAATTTTAAAAGCAATACAAAAAGAAAAATGAGTGTAGAAAATTTTAGATTCATGCGTTTTTGATAGCTTAGATTTTGTGAAATTAATAATATAATTATTAAAAATAATAAAATTTCTACGAAATCACGCCACTTCCCAATAATTCTTCATCCAAATACCAAGCCGCAAATTGTCCTTCTGTTTTCAATTATATTTATTTCTATTCAATCGCTACCTTTAGTCGGTTGTATAAATATAAGGTTAAATATAATTTAGCATACTAAAATTAGCACCATGCTTAAAAAAACCATTTCCATAAAGTTTGGTGAAAGAATTAGAGAGATTAGAATGTCTCAACAGCTTTCACAAGAACAATTAGCACATTTAGCCGAAGTACATAGAACTTATATTGGCATGATTGAACGAGCAGAGAAAAATATCACCCTTGTAAATATTGAAAAAATTGCTAAAGCACTAAATGTAAATATTAAAGAGTTATTGTAATGAATGGATTTCAAAATGAAGCAAATATAGTTGATTATATTAATAATAATAAATTTTCAAGTCTAAATGAAAATTTAAAAAGGGAGCTTTTAAAAATTAATAATTCAAGAATACCAAAAATAATTAATGCAAAGAGTTATGCAGGTCAAAATAAAGCTGATTTATCTATTTTATTAGACAAAAAAGAATATTTTATTTCAGTAAAAAAAGGCACAGGAAATAGTGTGCATCAAGAAGCATTAGAAAGTTTTATTGTTTTTTTGATGGAAAATTTTGAGAACAATAGTTCTGTTTTTAATGATCTAAGACATTTTATTTGGGGAGATTTAACATTAGATGGTACAGGAAAAGTAAAAGACAGGATGTCTGCAAATCAATATAAAAATCAATTTCCTGAAAAAATTTCTAATATTCAAAACTATTTTGACAAGCATAAAAATGAATTAGCTAAACGATTTATTATTACAGGTGTTAATTCATGTGTACAAGCCGATTATCTATTATATGGCACATACGAAGATTGTGTAATCGTTAAAGAAGATAAATTATTCAATTATATAGTTAGTATAATTAAAAAACCTATTTCCATAGGGGTTTTAACTTTTCAGGCTTGGAATAGAAACTTAAATGGTGGAGATTTATCAGAAAAGAAAAGAGGACATATACAGCTAAAATGGGGTGGATTAAAAAATGATATAACGAAAATTTAATGAATAAAGCTATTAAAGGAAATAATGAAGAAATAATTTATACTAAATTACTAAACAAGAAAGAAAAATTTTGGGATATTTTAAATTATAACATCGATGATACTTTTGCTATTCATATTATAAGTAAAAAATGCGGCAGCTTGAATGAAGAAAAAGTTTATGCAAAAGCCGATATTTTTTTTGCAAAAGGCAATGTTCCAAAAGATTATTTAATAGAAAAAGATTATTACTTAAATGAGATAGATTGTGAACATTTTAATTTAAAGCCAATTAGTAAAAGTGGTTTATCAGTTAAATTATCAAATTCAAAATATACAATTACTAAAATTTCATCTAATACATTTTTTAAAATATTTAATAATAATGTTTTAGCTGCTGGTTCATCTATTTACTGTCAAAAAGAAGTAGAATTTGTAAAAAACAGTGATGTATTAAACGGTTGGAATGTAAATGAGTCTGAATTTATTGAATATTTTTCTGATAATATAAAGGATGAAAAAGTAATAAGTTTACATAATAAGAAAGTTTTAGAAAAAATTAAAACATATTCAAATGCTAAAATTACTCAATTGATTATAGAGTCTGAAAAAATAAGTGATTTGATTTTTAAAGGAATTGGAAATTTTGATGAACCATTTACAGCAAATTGGATTATTGAAAATGACACTTTAAAACCAAATTATTATATTCCATTTATTATAACTACGGGTTCTGGTCGTTCAAAAGGTACATATACAATTGTTTTAAAACCTAAATAAATTTACAAATTTCTTTTGCAAGTGCTTTAATTACAGGAACAGAAACACTGTTTCCAATTTGTTTGTAACTCTGACTATTATTTTCTTTAATTTTAAAGTTTTCAGGATAACCTTGAATTTTTAGACATTCATTTGTTGATAATTTTCTCTTTAAATTAACAATTACTGGAACATTATTTCCACCAGTTCCCATTTTAGCAGTTAAAGTTGGCGATAAGTTATCAAATCTAAAAGTACTTCTTGATTTTCTAACTTCATAAGCTAATAAATATTTTAAATTTTTAATATCTAAATAATCTTTGCGGTTTTGTAAATGAAAATCAATGTTGAATTCTAAAATTTCTGAAAGTGTATTTTTTGGTATAGTTTCATCAATAATTTCAGAAAGCTCTATTTTTTTATTTTCAATAGGAAATTCAAAATCTACTTCTTTTTGAAATCCGATAATATAGATTCGTTCTCTATTTTGAGGAACACCAAAATTTTTAGAATTCACTACTTTAAAATGAACGTCATAATCCAAACAATCATTAAACTTTGAATCATTAACTTTTCCATTAATTCTTCTTGATAGCTTATTTAAAATAACTTCTAACGTCTTACCTTTATTATGATTTACTAAACCTTTTACGTTTTCTAAAATAAATGCTTTTGGTTTTTTTTCTCGGATTATTCGTTCAATATCAAAAAACAAAGTTCCTCTTGTATCTTGAAATCCTTTTCTTAAACCACCAATACTAAAAGGCTGACATGGGAATCCAGCGCATAAAATATCAAAGTCAGGTATTGATTTTTCATCAATTTTAGTAATATCACTTAATGGATAATCACCAAAATTTTCTTTATAAGTTTCACAAGCGTGTTTGTCTATATCAGAACTAAAAACGCATTCTCCACCAAAACTTTCAAATGCTAATCTAAATCCACCAATACCACAAAATAAATCTATAAACTTCATTATGGGTATTCTATTTCAAATAAAGTTTGTTGAACAATTCTTTTCTTGGTTGTAGGTTCAAATTCAATTCCTTTCAAAAAATGTTCAATAACATTAACGGTAAATGCGTTTCCTATCATTTTATAACGTTGTGTATCACTTGCTATCGAAGTATAATTATCTGGAATTCCTTGTAATCTTTCGCATTCAATTGGCATTAATTTCCTCACATTTCCATTAATTAAAATTTTTGTAGTATCAGCTCTTGCTAATAAAGTAGGAGATTTGCTTTTTAAAGAATACACTCTTCTTTGTCTTTCGTGGTCTTTGTGAATTTCTTTAGGAATTTCAAAAATTTTGTTTATTCCATCTTTAGAAACTGAGGTATTTTGTTTAGTTGAGTTTATATATTCAATTAACCCGTCTTTATTTAAATAATAATTTTTGGGAGCTTCATTAAACACTATACTTTCTAATGTTTCATCAGAAATTCTATTTGGAAAAACAGGATGATTTATATTTGTCCAATAAAATCTTGGTCTTGATTGAGCTGATAAAACAGCTGAATTAACTTCAATATAATCAACACCAACATATTCACTCATTGTATTTCCCCATTTATTCTTTACATTTTCTAATAAAAAATATTTCGGTTTAATCTCTTTTAATAACCTAATATATTCATAAAAAAGACCAGATTTTTTTCCTTCTAATCCAAGTCCGTTTTGTGCATTGCTTAAATCTTGGCAAGGAGAGCCACCAATTAGTAAATCAATTTTTGGTAAATCAATTGAATTTATATTTCTAATGTCGCCAATGTGCTTAATATCTGAATAATTGTTTCTTGATACTTTAATAGCGTGTTCATCAATTTCAGAAGCATAATAGTTATCTACTTTTACTCCTAAATTGTCTAATGCAATTCTTGCACAAGAAATACCATCAAAAAGACTTAAAACATTCATAATTTTTCGCTACTTTTAGTATGCAAATATACAAAAAAATAAATCAAATTTAGTGTACTAAAATTTTAAAGATTGGTTGGTTTAAATTTCTACGAAATCACGCCACTTCCCAATAATTCTTCATCCAAATACCAAGCTGCAAATTGTCCTTCTGCTATGGCAGATTGTGGCTCATCAAATTCTATGAAAAACCCTTCTTCAAATTGATATAATGTTGCTTTTTCTAAAGGTTGCCTGTATCGAATTCTTACTTCTACTTCCATAGTTTCGCCGTTTTTTAATTTTAAATCTTCGCGAACCCAATGTACTTCATCGTTTTCTATTTTTAATGCTTTGTTGTACAATCCTGGGAAATTTTTTCCTTCACCAACAAAAATTAAATTTTCTTGCATATCACGAGAAATCATAAAGCAAGATTCTTTATGTCCGCCAATTCCCAAACCTTTGCTTTGTCCGATGGTGAAAAAGTGGGCTCCTTGATGTTTTCCGATTACTTTTCCGTCCGTTTTTTTGTATTCTATTTTTTTAGCAAGAAATTGCAATTCTTCTAATTTTGATGAAAAACGAGGCGTTTCTTTAAAATAACCTTCAAAATCTTTAAATATTTCTACTATTTCGCCTTCTTTTGCTTCTAATTGTTGTTGCAAAAATGTGGGCAAACTTACCTTCCCAATGAAACACAAACCTTGCGAATCTTTTTTATCAGCAGTTGCCAATTCCATTTTTTTTGCAATTTCTCGTACTTCAGGTTTCGTTAAATTCCCAATAGGAAATAGAGATTTCGAGAGTTGATCTTGGCTTAATTGACAAAGAAAATAACTTTGATCTTTATTGTTATCTTTTCCTGCCAAAAGATGAAAAATCTCTTGATTATTTTCATCAAAAGTAGAATCTACTTGTGCATAATGTCCTGTTGCAACCTTTTCTGCACCAAGAGATAATGCGGTTTTCATAAATACATCAAACTTCACTTCTCGGTTGCAAAGCACATCAGGATTTGGCGTTCTACCATTTTTATACTCCCGAAACATATAATCTACGATTCTTTCTTTATAAAGTTCGCTCATATCTATCACTTGAAAGGGAATTCCCAATTTTTGAGCAACCAAAAGTGCATCATTACTATCTTCTATCCACGGACATTCATCTTCCAAAGTTACAGAAGCATCGTTCCAATTTCGCATAAAAAGAGCAATTACTTCATGACCTTGCTGTTGCAAAAGATATGCTGCAACGCTAGAATCTACACCACCAGATAAACCTACTACTACTTTCATGAAAATTATTTTATAGCTCTATTAAAATGCAAATTTAAGGAATCTTTCTTAGTGTTTATTCATTTTGAAAATAGGAAATATCTATATCTTTAATTTGTAATTAAATGTATATTTGGCGGTTAAATTATTTCTAATATTTATAATAAAATCTCTTTATAAAAATAAAATTCTATCTTTATGCCAATTAAATTTTAAAAAACACACAATGAAAAAAATAGCAACGATTTTGCTTTTGGCAATTAGTATTTTTGGTTTCTCACAAATAGGTACAAGAGTTTCTACTCCAATCGGAGATTCTGGCTTTACTTTCGGAGGTTCTGCAGGACTTGGAGGTTCTTTTGGAAATGGAGGAGGAACCACAGTTTACATTACACCAAGAGTTGGATATAAAATTACAAATAATTTTGAAGCAGGATTGGCAGGAAATTTTTCCTTGAATAGCTCTCAATACATTTCTTCTACCATTTTTGGAGTAGGTCCATTTGCGAATTATTATTTTGGAAGAAGTGTTTATTTAACTTCTCAATTCCAACAGTATTTTGTGAACTCTAAAGATAAAACAAGCAACCAAACCTATACTACTAATGAATCTGCATTGAATTTAGGAGGAGGATATATGCAAAATTTAGGAAACGGAATTTATATGCAATTTGGTGCAACTTACAACGTACTTTATGATCCGAAAACATCTATTTTCAATGGTGGATTTGTTCCAAATGTGGGAATTGTTGTAGGACTTTAGATTTTCTAAATTCATTTTTAACATTAAGAACATTTAGGATTTTAGTTAAAATTATATTGTAATTGTTTATAAATTTATAAATCAATTTTTTCAACTGAAATTTGAGTAAATGTTAATGTTCAAGAGGAACAAAATCTGTGTAGAATTGTAAATAAAATACGAAATTGCGTTCCATCGGAACGCTATCTAATGAACAATAAAAAGATGCCGTTCCTCTGGAATCTATAATTGGAAAAGTAAGCTTGTTTAGATTTTATTTTTCCATCGCAACTTCCATTGCGAAAAAATCTTCCAATTCACGTAAAGTTTCTGGGTTTGTTTTGATGTCTTTTACCATTTCGCCTTTGTTTAGAAGTACAATTCTATTGCAAACTTCAGTTGTATGTGCAAGGTCGTGGCTAGAAATCAAGAAGGTAACTTGCTCATTTGCAGACCATTCTTTTATCAGTTTTTTTAATTTTATTTGAGTTGATGGATCCAAGTTGGCAAATGGTTCATCTAAAATAATAATTTCAGGATTCCCAATTAATGCACCCACAATTCCTACTTTTTTCTGATTCCCTTTAGATAAATCTCGAACATATTTTTTGCCAGCTAAAATTTCGCCATTAAAAAACTCGGAAAATCCTTTCAAAAATTGATCAACTTCAGATTTCGATTGATGACGCAATTCGCCTAAAAAATAAAAATATTCTTCTGGTGTAAGATATCCTATCAAAAAAGTTTCGTCTATGAAAGCTGTAGCTTTGCTTTTCCAATTTTCTCCCTCGTTTACTTTCTCTTCATTAATGGAAATAAAACCTGTAGTTGCTTGTATTAAATCTAAAAGCAAGGAGAAAAAAGTGGTTTTTCCGGCACCATTATTTCCTACCAAACCGAAGGTTTCGCCACGCGGAATTTCTAAATAGGGCATGTCTAAAACTTTTGAAGAACCGTAAACTTTAGATATATTTTGAACATTTATCATGATAATTTTTGATTTTTAGTTTAATGTTAATTAATTGAAACTTTTAGCTTAAAATTGGATTTTAAATTCACTTTTGAATTGTCTATTCTGCTTTTTTGAAAGCTTCTAACGTGCTGTATTTTTCTGTTTTGTATCGTTTTACGATGAGATCAAATATTTTATCTTTCAATAAAAACCCGATTAATCCTAATAAACCGATTGCTGCAACAGCAATTTCTATATTGAAAAAATATTTTACAATTGCAAAAACCGCCATCGGAAACACCATTTGTGGAATCATCAAAAGAAGTACTTTAAAATTAAAATTATTTTTGCCACCACTGAAAGATTTTGCTTTAGAATTTAAGTCTATTGGCTGTTTATTATACGCTCCACCAAAAAGTGTGAGGTAAGAATTTACGCCTAAATTATATAATCCACCAGCAAAAATAAAGTAATAAATCTCTGGATCTATTAATATATAAGCAGTTGCCAAAACTAAACAAACCAATGTAGCAGCTGCAACCAAAGACCATTTTGCTTGCAAATATTTTTTGTAAGGTACGTTTTGTGTCATCATTAATGGATAATAAGAACTATCCCATGCAGGAACTTTTTGTCCGAACATAAACACGAAACCGCCAGTTACAAAAATGGCTGCAAAAAATTTCATAAAATCTGTTTGATATGCTCCGTTGAAAAAAAGCAAACCATAAAATAGAAATGCAAAACTACCAAAAACGGCAGATTTTGCGGCTTTACTTCTTTTTAAAAGCCGTATATCGTTATTCAAAAAAGTTCCGATGACACCAAATTTATTTAGAAATTCTATGTTTTCTGTCTTGCCTTCTGCTTTTTTTTAATTCTAAACCTTTGTCTAGATAAAAATTATCATAAATGTTTCTATAAGCAAGATACATAGTTGCCAAAAGCAATAAAACAGGAAGTAAAAATGCACCAATTGTATTATAAAAGCTATAAAAAATAGGTTGTGCATAAGTGGAAATAGAAAATATTTGAAAATATTCTAAAGCTGCAAGACCTGCAACTGTAGCACCAACCAAAACCACATAAATAGTTTTGCCATTGAGTAAAATATTTAAAAAATTATTGAAAAATATAACGGAAACGATGCCTATAAAAAAGGAAATCACACCAATTGGCGAATGTCCATCAACCAAAAGTAGTATAGAAAATGGGATAAGAAAAAGCAAAATTGCCCAATTGAAAAAATGCACCAAAGTTTTTATAATGGTATAAGAAACTAGTTTCTTTTTGGTAATATTTTGGGTGAGAAATGGTTTGATATTTTGAGTTGGCATTTGCTGCATCATATATCTTATCATTAAATCTACAACCCAATAATACATGAAATATTTGCAAAAAAGCACCAATGGATCTACATTCAACTCTTCTTTTGCGATAAAAAACAAACCAAAAGCTGCACCAATTAGCATTAAACTAAAATACAACACAGAAAATCCCATCAAGATTTTCATTGCGATATTCGCACTTAATTGTGGATTTCGGAAAAAACTTTTGAATTCTAAACTGATAAGCTTTCTGTACATTTTCTTACTTTAATTAATAAGTATAAAATTTAGAAAAAAGTTACAAAATTTATCTAAAAATAAAGAAATTACCTAAAATTTTAAAAAAGCGAGCAGTTTTAACCACAATAGATACAAAAGACAAATATTGAAAACAAGAAAAATCAAAGGTAACAAAATATAAAGCCTTGGTTTCGTGAGGCTTATACTAACTTTTGAATATTATAGAGCGTTTCCTATTGTTTCTTTTACGTCTAATTTCTATTTTATTTAGGAATCAGTGAACTTTTGGTTTGTGGTTGAAAAATAAATTTATCTAAAAATAAAGTATAATATAAAACCAATAAGAATAAATAAAACAACATAAGATTGAAAAAGTTCTCCTAAATTACCTGGAGAAGGAACTCCAAATTCTGCAGCTTTTTTCACTCTTTTTCTTTTATCAATAATAAATATGAAAAGATACAAAGCGAAAAAAAGTAAGACTGCGGCGTATAAAAAGTCCATTTTAGAGGATTATTTCATCAATTCTACAGCTTGTTGTAGTGCTGCATCTGTAACTTTGCTACCAGAAAGCAATTGTGCAATTTCTTGCAATTTTTCTTTTTCATCAAGATAAATGATGTTGGATTGGGTTTTTCCTGCAATTTCTTCTTTCACCACTTTGTAGTTTTGGTTTCCTTTTGCGGCAACTTGTGCCAAATGTGTAATCACAATCAGTTGCATATCTTTTGCCATTTCTTGCATCACATTTCCCATTTCATTGGCTATTTTGCCAGAAACTCCAGTGTCTATTTCGTCTAAAATAAGCGTTGGTAAATCTGCATTTTCTGCCATCAATTTCTTTACAGCAAGCATTACTCTGGATCTTTCTCCACCAGAAATTGCAGTTTGTATTGGCTTCAACGGAAAACCAGTATTTGCTCGAAAATAATAAGCAATAGATTGATTTCCAAATTTAGAAAAACCATCAATTGGAGATAATTCTACCTGAAAATTTGCCTTTTCTAATCCTAATTGAAACAAAAGAGTTTCCATTTTTTCTACAAAAACGGGAATGCTTTTCTGTCTGTTTTCTGCTAAAATTTTGGCTTTTTCGGTGAGTGTTTTCTGTAGTTTTTTTAGCGTTTCTTCTTTGGCTGAAATTTGATTTTCTAAATCCAAAAAACTTTGTTGATTACCATCTAATTCATCACGAATTACTATTAAACCTTGTACAGAATCTACTTGATGTTTTGCAAAAAGTTGATGAATTTTATTGATATCGTTGCTTAATTTCTGAACCAAAATAGGATTGGCTTCCATATCTTCGGAAAGATTTTGGAGAGAAAAAACAATATCTCTAAATTCTAGAAAATTGCTTTCTAATCTGTCATTTAATTCTGTAAATTGATGAGAAAGTGAAGCAACTTTTGCTAATTTATTTCGAACATCTGCCCAAGTTTCTAGCATTCCTACTTCGTCTTGATCAAATTTTAAAAAAATATGGCTTAGATTTTCGGTGATTGCTTCTGCGTTTTCAAGCGTGTTTAGTTGACTTTCTAGATCTTCTAAATCTAGATTTTCCAATTGAGAATCCAACAATTCTTCTAAAAGAAAATTTTTGTAATCTGCTTCTTTATTGCCTTCTGCAAAATCAGATTTTAGCTGAACAAGTTGTTTTTGAGTGGTTTGAAATTCTGAAAAAAGCGTGTGAAAATCTGGTAAAAGCACTTTATTCTTAGAAAGTCCATCAATAATTTTAAATTGAAATTCTTCTTGAAAAATATTGGAACTCTCAAATTGAGAATGAATATCGATTAAATTTTCTGAAAGTTTTTTTAATATTTCTAATGTTACAGGAACATCATTGATGAAAGCTCGAGATTTACCACTTGGCAAAATTTCTCTGCGAATGATGGTTTGTTTTTCAAAATCTACATCATTTTCATCAAAAAAAGTTTTAAGATTATCATTAATGAAAAATTCTGCTTCAACCACGCTTTTTTTATCAGATTCAGAAATCGATTTCAAATCTGCGCGTTCTCCCAAAATTAAACGCAAAGCACCAAGAATAATGGATTTTCCTGCACCCGTTTCTCCTGTAATTACTTGTAAACCTTTGTTCAAAGTAATTTCTAGAGTATCTATTAAAGCAAAATTTTGAATGAAAATTCTTGTAAGCATGAAAATAATTGATGATTGAAAATTGATAGTTGATGTAAAATTGTGTTTTTTACTTTTGCCTTTATACTTTTACCTTTTTGGTTATTTCCATTTGCTCCATTTAGAATCAGTGTTTTTCGGAGAAAAAGTTGTCATTAATTGTTTTATTTCATTCATATTTACGGAACCATTGTTATTAGAATCATAAATATTAAAAATTTCAGGACTTTTTACATCCAAGAAAATATTTATCGCATAATTTTGTTGAAAAGTATTTTCATATTCCTTTAATTTCATCAATGCATCTGAAATTATTTTTTTAGGTTGAGATTGATCTTGCATGTTCATATTATCCAAACCAGCTCTGTGATAAGAATAATAAATATTGTGCAAAGTAGCAAGATTTGGATTCACTAAACCATCTATTAAAGATCCTCTTGAACGTGGACCATCTACTTGGCTCCATCCATCAAAACCTCTATTTTGGGCGTTTTGAGAAACCTTTAAAGCTTTTGCAAATAATTGTTGACCACCATTTGGCTGAAAAGTATCTGCATCATAACCAAGAATAAGATAGACATAGAAACTAAGTACGTCTGTTAAATTTTTGCCAGAAAACTGTCTTTCGTTAAAGATTAAATTCTCATTTTCCACATATTCGAAGGAGAATTTGGTGTCATTAATGTTTAAAATTGGCGATTCGTAAGTAGAATTAAATACAGGTCGAACAGATTGTACAACAATGCTTCCGCTGTATTTATTGCCATCTTTTCCTGTAAGAATTAATGAAAAATTGCATTTTATTTTTTCAAAATTATCCAGTGTTTTTCCTGTCCAACTGGTATTGTTGATGAAATCTCTCACGTTTCTTTCCAGCGTTTTGTAAACTTGCTGGTTGCTTCCTGCAATTTGTTGAGAATTTACATTGATTGTAGCGATTAATTCTTGAGCAACAATTAGTTGTGAGAAAAACAGAAAGGATAAAAGATATATAATTTTTTTCATTGTAGTATTCTTAAAATAAACGGTAATATAAAAATTTTATTTTTAAAATAAATTTTCTATACGATTGAAGATGTCTGTAGCAACTGCAGTTTTACTTTTTAAATCAAATTCTTGAATTTCGTTTTCTGTAATCAATTTTATTTTATTTGTATCTCCTTTGAAACCAGCACCTTCGTCTTTCAAAGAGTTTAATACAATCATATTTAAATTTTTCTTATGCAGTTTTTTTTGTGCATTTTCTACTTCATTTTCAGTTTCTAAAGCAAAACCTACCAAAAATTGAGCCTTTTTTTGACGCCCCATTTCCATTAATATATCTGGGTTTTTTATTAATTCTATTGTAAAAGAATCATCATTTTTTTTAATTTTTTCTTTCGCTATTTCTTTTGGAGCATAATCTGCAACTGCTGCACTTGCAATTGCGATGTTTGCTTCATCAAAATAATTAAAAACTTCTGCATACATTTCTTTCGCAGAAACTACGTTGATGGTTTTTATATTCTTGTGATTGGTTTTCAAAACGGTGGGTCCAGAAATTAGAATCACATTTGCACCTCTATTTGCAGCTTCTTCTGCGAGCGAAAATCCCATTTTGCCAGAAGAATGATTTCCGATAAAACGAACAGGATCTATGGCTTCATAAGTTGGTCCAGCTGTAATTAATACGGTTTTATTTAGTAAAGTTTGTTCAGTTTTTTGATTTTGAAAATAATTTGAAATTGCTTCTACAATTGTTTCTGGTTCTGCCATTCTTCCAAAACCGTGTAAACCACTTGCTAATTCGCCTTTTTCAGCTGGAATTATGATGTCTCCAAAATCTTCTGCCAATTCTAGATTTTGTTGCGTTGTAGGATGTGCGTACATGTCCAAATCCATTGCAGGTGCGATAAAAACTGGACATTTTGCAGAAAGATAAGTTGCCAAAACCAAATTATCAGAAATTCCGTGAACCATTTTCCCCAAAGTATTTGCTGTGCATGGAGCAATCAATAGTATATCTGCATCCAAAGCAAGTTCTACATGATTATGCCAAGTTCCATTTTGATCATAAAATGTAGAATACACTGGTTTTTTAGAAAGTGTAGACAGCGTAAGTTTAGATACAAAATGCTCTGCATCTTGCGTTATAATTATTTGTACGTCTGCACCATTTTTAATAAAATCACGAATGAGTGTGTTTATTTTGTAAGCTGCAATTCCGCCAGTTATAGCAATTAATATTTTTTTATTTTGAAAAATCATAATCTAAATTGGAAGCTACTAATTTACCATTAATTTTCAAGAAATATAAAAGAAAAGCCACAAAGTAGAACTTATGTGGCTTATAATAAATTGTTATAGAAATTTTTATTCTGTTTTTCTATAATAAATTCCGTCTTCTAGCCATTCTGCAATAGCGATAGAAGTAGGTTTTGGTAGTTTTTCGTAATGTTTAGAGATTTCTATTTGCTCTCTATTTTCAAAAACTTCTTCTAAAGTAGCATTGTGAACTGCAAATTCATCAAGTTTACCATGTAGTTCTGTACGAATTTCTGCATTTATTTGTTCTGCTCTTTTTCCCATAATAACGATAGCTTCATAGATAGAACCTACGTTCTCTTCTATTTTATTTCTATCATAAGTGATGGTACTAAGTTCTGCTTGTGAATCTTTTACGCTCATTTTCAGTATATTATTTTATAATCAGTTTGCAAACTTACGAATTATCTTTTGATTTTGAAAGTAGCTGCAGGTGCAGGTGTTGCAATTTTTGCACTATCTCTCAAGGTTTGTTTAGCACGTTTTTCTGCACCTTCTTGTTCTATAAGTTGTTGTTCAGTAGTGTTTTTAGCTGCTAATTTCTCTGCTTCCTTTTTTTGCTTATCTGTATATTGTGCGATTTTCAAGTCTCTTTCTGCTTTTAATTTTATAAAAGAAGTTTTTTCTTGTTCCAATTTTTTTCTCATCGATGCAGCATCTTTGCTTGAGTTTGAGCTTGGAGAATCTTTTTCAATTTGTTTTGCGAAGGAAAGAGCACTTTCAATTCTTTCTAATTTTAAATCATAAATAGAGTTCATTCCCAATTCATAACGAGATTTCATCATGTAATCTACTATTTCGCCACGTAATTTTGTACTAGGAAAATCATTTAAAACATTATCAAAAGCTGCATTTGCTGCTTTGTATTCTCCCATTTTGTAATATTGCTTTGCGTTTTCGTAAGATTTGAATTCTAGTTTGGATGATAATTCTTCAATCAAATCATTAATATTTTTAGATTTCTCAGAATTTGGATATTCATTAATGAAATTTTGCAATTCATTGATAGCCAATTCTGTACTAGATTGATCCAAATTATATTGTTGAGATCCTTTGTAATAACATAAAGCCGACATATAAGCTGCGTCTTCTTTTCTTTTATCTTGCGTAAAACTTACTGCAAAATTTTTGAATTGATGACCAGCTAGTTTGTAATTTTTGTCGTAATAGTTTGCATAAGCAGTATTGTAGACCACATTTGCCATTTCGTCTGTACCAGAAACAAGATTGGTAGATCTTTCATAAAGTGCAAGAGCTTTTGTCCATTTTTTACTGGCGAAATATTCATTTGCAGTTTTGATAATCAATTCTTTGTCAGCGCTTTTCATAGCTTTGTTGTACTGAGAATTACAAGCTGCAAGCAAAGTAATTGCAAAAAGTAGGAGGATGTATTTTTTCATAAATAAAATTGTAATTTGGGCTTATAATTGTAGAATTATATAACTTCCAATTTGCAAAAATAAAATAATTTTTCCAAAAGAGTTTGTTTTGTGATACTTTAACTTTTTTTTAATCTATTGCAAATCCCAAAATTGCAAAAATTGTGAAGGTAATATTTGCTCGTAACTTCTTTTCAGCCTCTATTAAATATAGGTTTTCATCGGTTGTGTGAACATATAATTCTATAAAATTTTTATTTCTGATTGTAAATAATGTGCTGCCCAAAATATTGGTTAGTATATCTTCTGGTTTTGGAGCAAAAGTAAAAACTCCTGTTGTAACTCCTTTTTTAATAATATCATCAATTCTAAAAACGCAAAATTGATAAAACTCTAGTAAATCTGCTTTTAAATGATCGTTTTGACGTATTTCTTGGGTTACAAATGCATGAAAATAGTTGAATTTAAAGAATTGAGAAGTTAGGTATTTGATGATTTCTTTCATTTGCATTTCAGGTTTTCCTTCTTTTATGGTTTCAGAAAATTCAGAAAAATGTTCTCTAGATTTTTGAACCCGATACTGAAACAAACTTGCCATCATTTTTTCTTTTGAACCAAAATAATAAGAAATCATGGCAACATTTACCTTTGCAGCTGTAGAAATATCTCGAACAGAAGTGCCATCAAAACCTTTTTTCGCAATCAATTCTTCTGCGACATTTAATATTTGTATTTGCTTATCAGAGAAAACTTTCTTCATTCATTATAATTTAAGTAAATTTAGGTAAATTTTAACAAAAAAAATATAACAATTGCTTGATACAAAAATTTAATGATTAAAAAATGCAATATTTAGATTTTCATCATCACAGAAAAGATTATAAAACCGGAATCTATAATTTAGAATTATTTTCCGATGCTGTAGATTTTCCATTTTCTGCTGGAATTCATCCAAAAGATATTCTCGAAAATAATGAAGAAGCAAAATCTTGGTTAATGAAAATTTCTAAAAACACAAACTGTGTAGCAATAGGAGAGTGCGGTTTAGATGGTTTGATAGACGTGAAAATTGAATTACAAAACGAGATTTTTCTTTGGCACATAGAATTGGCGAATACATTACAAAAACCAATAATCATCCATTGTGTGAAAAAACATTATGAACTAATACCTTTCAAAAAAATCTCAAAAACACCAATGGTAATTCATGGTTTTAATAAAAATAAAATATTAACTCAAGAATTATTGAAAAACGATTTTTATTTAAGTTTTGGAAAAGCAGCACTGCGAAATGTATCTTTGCAAGAAATATTAAAAGAAATAGGTGCAGAAAATTTTTTTCTGGAAACTGATGATGCAGATTTTGATATTTCAATTTTATATAAAAAAGTGGCGGAAATAAGAGGTGTAAATACAGAAGGCATTAATAATCAAATGATTAAAAATAGACAAGAGATACAACAATGGAGATAAATTGGCTAGAACGAACGGAACTTTTAATAAAAGAAGATGGATTGCTTGCTTTGAAAAACGCTCATGTTTTAATAGTAGGTCTTGGTGGAGTTGGATCTTTTGCAGCAGAATTTTTAACAAGATCAGGCGTAGGAAAACTAACAATTGTAGATGGAGATGATGTAGATATTACCAATATTAATAGGCAATTACCAGCTTTGCATTCTACAATTGGAAAATTTAAAGTGAATGTAGTTGCAGAAAGATTGTTGGACATCAACCCAAATCTAGATTTAATTCAGCATAAATTGTTTTTATCTCCAGAAAATATTGAACAGTTTTTTGCAGAAAATAAATGGAATTTTATTGTAGATTGCATAGATAGCGTTACGCCAAAAGTGATGCTTATAAAATTTGCAAAACGACATAGAACCAAAATGGTAAGCTGTTTCGGAGCAGGAGGAAAAATGGATCCTAGTAAAGTTTTGGTAAGAGATTTATGCAAAACAGAGAGTTGTTTTTTAGCAAAAACAGTGAGAAAAAGACTGAGAGCTGAACATATAAACAAAGGTGTGCGTTGCGTTTTTTCTACCGAAATACAAGATGAAAATAGCGTGCAACTAACCGATGGAAAAAATTACAAAAGATCTTTTTATGGTACTATCAGCTATATGCCAGCAATTTTTGGTTTGTATGCAGCACATGAAGCGATAGATTATATATTAAAAAAAGCGAAAAAAATTGAAGACTAAAGGATACCCAAAAAAGGAAAAATTGAAGAGTAAAGACGATTTGGCGTTGCTTTTTAAGAAAGGCAGATGGTTTTCTCATGGAAATTTGAGGATTGTTTTTTATAAATCTAATGATCTAGAAAACGGGAAATTCGGGGTTTCTGTAGCGAAAAGAATATACAAAAAAGCTGTAGATAGAAATAGGATAAAAAGACTTTTGCGAGAAGCTTACAGATTGCACAAACCAGAATATCATGAAGTTTTTGGAGAAAAAACGATAGCAATGCTTTTTTATATTTCTAATGTTCGTCCCAATCATTTTTCTGAGGTTGAAGAAGGTTTTTTGAAAATGTGTAAAGCTAAAAAGTGATACTAAAGCATAGATTAACAATCATTTAAATATTAATTTATTTATATTTTTTCTGTAGATTTGTTTAGTCTACTTTTATTTTAAAATTAAAATTATGCAAGATCAATTTCCATTTTTAGCTTATATTTTACCAGCATTTATAGGTATCGGATTAGCTGCAGCTTCAGGATTTAGGGTGTTTTTACCAATGTTTGTCGTAAGTTTAGCATCATTTATGGGTTGGATTCCTATGAACGATAGTTTTGAATGGCTTGCAGGATTACCAACGTTGATAACCACCGGAATTGCAATGATTGTTGAGATTTTGGCGTATTATATTCCAATTGTAGATCATTTTTTAGATACTATTTCTGTTCCTTTGGCTACTGTTGCAGGTTCCGTTTTGTTTGCAAGCCAATTTGCAGATTTAGGAACTTTTCCGCAATGGGGATTAGCATTGATTGCAGGTGGTGGAACTGCAGCAACAATAAGCAGCGCATTTGCTGGAACAAGGGCTGTTTCTACTGCGACTACAGCAGGAACGGGAAATTCTATTGTAGCAACTGGAGAAACTGCAGGAGCAGGAATTATGACTGCTCTCACGCTTTTGTTTCCTATAATTGCGGGTGTTATTTCAATATTATTAGTAATTACAGCAGTATTTCTCGGAAAAAAACTTTGGAAAAAATTTACGAAAAGAAAAGAAAATGCGACTGAATAATAAATTTATTTTTGTTTAGAAGCTTGTATTTCTACAATTTTTTGATCGTAATAATCGCTTTTTTCTGGATGCTTTTCTTTTAAAGTTTCATAAGCATTTGTGGCTTTAGCATATAATTTTTGTGCCCAGAAAAGATTTGCCAAAGTTTCTGTCATAAGATGGTTGATGTCATCCTTTTTTTCTTGAACTTTGAAAGTGCCATCTTCTTTGAATTTAGAAATTTTCGGTTCTGTAATGATGAATTTTTCTATTGCTTCTGCTTTTACATCTGGTTTTGCCTCTGCTTTTTCGGCGGTGCTTATTTCGGTGGTTTTTGGTGCAGGTCGATCTAATTTCAACCAATTTTGCCAAGTATTTATAAAGGTAGGAATGTTGCTGTTTTGCTCTTCTACTTGCTGTTCTAAAAGAATATTTTCATGGTTTAAACTTGGCATATCATTCGCGAAAAATGAAATATTAATTGCAGGAACTTTGTCAACATTTTCCACAGAGTCGTTTTCTGGTAAAAATTCTTGAGTAGAAGAAAAATTTACAGTAGTGTCTTCAACTTCTGAAGAATTTTGGAGATTAGATTCCGAAGGCTTTTTATTAGAAGCCATTTTTTGCTCTATTTCTTCGGCTATTTTTTTTCTTTCGAGTTCGTATCTGTTTTCAGAACTCATTTCTTTTTTAGGTGTAAAAGTATGATTATCAGATTCTTGCACTTTTTTATTTGCTACAATAACTTCAGGTATAAAACTATTTTCATTATGAAAATTCACTTCATTGCTTTCATTTTCTGAAGATGGCATTTCTTTAATTTCCTCAGTTTCATTTTCTTTAGAAACCTCATTATTTTGAATGTTAAATTCTTCATTTTGAAGTTGAATTGATGGTGAATTTTCTATTTTTTCACTTACCAAAATACCAGATTCTGCACTTGCTTCTAAGTCTATTTTTTCTGTAGGTTCTTCATTCAAAAAGTTTTCTTCGCCTTCAAATAAAATTCTATTTACTTCTCCTTCAGCAATTATTTCTTTAGGAATTGGAGGTTTAGGAACCGCAGCAAGCCAATTTTCTTCTGCAGAATTATCAGCTTTTTCTTCACTGGTTTCTACAACATTTTGCACATCTTCATCAATGATTGTAGCTGTTGTTTCTTCAACCAAAATTGGTTCTTCAACTATAAAATTCTCTTTGATAGGTTCTATTTCTGGAGATTTTACTTCGTAAATTTTTCCATTGATGAATTGATACAAGACTTTCTTATCCGTAGTATAAGCTGCCGTTGTAGAAAGTACTTTCTGGAAATTTTCTGCATCATATTTTTTAGTTCCAAGAAGGTATAACGCTCTTAAACTTTGAGCATAAGGTTGTACCACAATTTCTTCTTTCAACAAAGATAAATCTTGTTCTACAATACTTTCTGGACTGCTTATTAATTCTAAAATTCTTGAATTCATCTTACCAATTTGCTACTATATCGTTAAATATTTTATTTATAATTCTTTCATTTACCAATTTCACTTGAGATGTTTCTATCGTGTTAATATCTAATGCACTGCTAAAAACGGCTTCATCTGTATAACTTCTATCAAAGCTTTTATCAGGCTCTACAGCATTTTCATAATGTACTTTCACTGTTATGCTTAGTTTATTTTGTGCAGCTTGCAAAACGCTTCCAGAAGATGTATCTACAGCAGAAGAAATGGTAGTAGGAGTAATGCTATAATCTGTAATTTCTCCTTCTATAAGAATATCTGGCTTTTCTTTGGTACCTTTTAAAGTGGTTCTTTGCAGAAATCTATTTTGAATATCAATAGAAAATTGCTGCGCCAAAGTAGGATTTACCAAAGCTGCATTATTCACAAATTCTCTAAGGTCTATTGTTTTAGTTTCTGGACTCAAAGAAGAACCGGTGAAACTATAGCAACCTTGAAGTAAAAAGGTAAAAGTAAAAAGGTAAAAGTATAAAAAAGGTTTTACTCGATTCAAACTTTTAAAATTCAGAAAATTCATAAATTGAGTTTTATTTAAAAGGAAGTTCTGTTTCCTATTTCAGCAATTTCATCTTTTTTTATTTGGTTTAGAGCGTCTTCATAAGCAATATAGGTGCAAATATAAGTAATAGGAATTGTAAGGAAAATACCTATTCCACAAAGAATAATCCCTATTTGCCCAATGAAACTTATTACTAAACTAAAAAGAAAAATCATAAGAAGGTTTCCTTTGGACATAACTTTAGAGATATTCCAAGCGGTTTTCCAATCTTTTTCTCCTTCTAAAGATATTAAAGCTGGAACATAGAAACCTTTTTAAGTTATGATTAAAATTACTACAATGAAACCAATAATTAATGGAGTGAAAATTCCACCGATTAATGCTGCACGATTGCTTCCTCCGGAATCTCCTAAATATCCTCCTAATAATGATAATGGTAAAATCACAAGTAAAAAAGCTCCCATTAGAATTAATTGGATGATAAAATAGGGTTGAAAATTATCAAAATTGAAAATATCAGAAGCACTTGCTTGTTCTCCATTTTTCACTTTTCTACAATATTTATAAAAATTTCCTAGCGCTAGATATCCACAAAATGGAATTAAGCTCATAATCATGCTAAAGAAAAAAGCAAGAACAAAACCTCCAATATCTTTTTTAAAAAGTTCGAAACCTTCGCTAAGATAATCTCCGAATTTGAATTCTATTGGTTTTAAAGTGTAGTTTTTCATAGTTTTTATTCTTCTAAGTTATATTGTTTTATTTTTCTATACAGCGTTCTTTGAGAAATTCCCAATTCTGCAGCCGCTTTATTTCTTCTTCCGTTGTGCTTTTCAAGTGCTTTTTCTATCAGTTCTTTTTCATTGTTTTGAAGCGAAAGAGATTCCGCTTTTAGCTCAACATCTTCTATATCTTCCACATCTTCATAATGTTGTTTGTTTTCAGATTCTTTAGTATAGTTACCATTTTCGTTTTCAAAATAAAGCAAAGAATTATTGCTGTTCTGGTTATTTTGATTGGAATCTGAAGTATAAATTCTGCTAATTAGATTTTTTTCTTGATTGCTAAAGTCTGGATTTTCTCTATTTTTTATAAGTTCCGAAGTTAAGGATTTTAAATCACTTATATCATTCCGCATATCAAAGAGAATCTTGTACATTATTTCTCTTTCTGTATTAAATTCTGACCCAGAAATATGGGAAGCATTATTTTTTTGAATTACAGCAGGAAGTTGATTTTGAAGCGGAATATATTCTGCTAATTTCACAGAATTGATGCTTCTATCTTTTTCTACAACCGTCATTTGTTCCACTAAATTTCGCAATTGCCGAACATTACCTGGGAAAGGATAGTTTTCTAAATAATTGATGGCATCATCGCTCAAAACCAATTCTGGCATTCTGTATTTTTCGGCAAAATCTATGGCAAATTTTCTGAAAAGCAAGTGAATATCGCCTTTTCTTTCTCGCAAAGCAGGCATATCTATTTGCACCGTGTTCAATCTGTAATACAAATCTTCTCGAAAACGATTATCTTGTATCGCGCTCATCATATTTACGTTGGTTGCAGCTACAATTCTCACATCCGTTTTTTGAACTTGCGAAGAACCTACTTTCATAAATTCTCCACTTTCTAAAACTCTCAAAAGTCGAACTTGCGTTTGCAAAGGCAATTCTCCTACTTCATCCAGAAAAATAGTTCCACCATCTGCAACTTCAAAATATCCTTTTCTGGTAGAAGTTGCACCGGTAAAAGCACCTTTTTCGTGACCAAAAAGTTCAGAATCTATGGTTCCTTCTGGTATTGCACCACAATTTACTACGATATAAGGTTTGTGTTTTCTGCGAGATTCTCCGTGGATTATTTTTGGGATATATTCTTTTCCAACACCAGATTCTCCCATTACCAGAACAGAAATATCGGTTGGAGCAACTTGCACTGCTTTTTCTAAAGCTCGGTTTAGCACGGGATAATTTCCGATAATTCCGAAGCGTGTTTTTATGGATTGTAGGTCTGTCATTTTTTTATTTTTAGAGCATTGTTTGGGATTAAATCTTTAGCAACGCTTTTTCATCTTTTAAATTTCTTCTAAAATTTTAATAAATTCTTCTTTGCTTGGCAAAACAGTTAAATATTTACTTGCGAATATCTGCTCATTATCTTCAGGCAAAGTATATTTTACCAAAGATTCATTTTTATCTTGGCAAAGGATAATCCCGACTGTTTTATTTTCTTCAGGCAGTTTCACTTCTCTGTCGTAATAATTAACGTACATCTGCATTTGTCCGATGTCTTGGTGTTTTAGTTCACCAATTTTCAAATCAATAAGAACAAAACTTTTCAAAAGTCTATTGTAAAACACCAAATCTACTCGGAAATGTTTTTCATCAAAAGTGATTCTCTCTTGGCGAGAAACAAAGGTAAAACCAGTTCCCAATTCTAATAGAAAATGTTCTAATTTATCTATTAAAATCTGTTCTAAATCGCTTTCAGAATAGTTAGAATTTTCTTGTATTCCCAGAAATTCTAAAACATAAGGATCTTTTATGGCATCTTTTGCAGTTTCAATTATTTGACCTTTTTCTGAAAGTTGAATAATTTCTTCCTTGTTTTTACTTAAAGAAAGTCTTGCATACAACGCAGAATCATATTGCCTTTGCAATTCTCGCAAACTCCAATTGTTTTTGAAACTTTCAATTTCGTAGAAGTTTCTTTCGTTAAAATCTTTTATTCTCATTAATTTCAAATAATGAGACCAACTTAGCGTAAATGATTTCTGGGATTTCGTCATCGCTGTTGACGAATTTTCCAATTCCGTAGACAGCGTCTCGGAAATGTTACTTTTGGATTTAGCAGACACTGTCTGTGAAATTCGTTTTTGTAATTCGTCAGACACTGTCTGACGAATTGAATAGGAAACATAAAACTGTCTCATTTGTTTCAAATTTGTTTCAGAGAATCCCCGACCAAATTTTTGAGTTAAAGCCAAGGATAAGTTTACAAACATTTCCTTTCCGTATTCTGCACGGTTTTCGCCATTTTGCTCATCTTCTACTATCATTCTTCCAATTTCAAAATAAGTGAGAACAATAGTTTGATTTACTGCAACTACAACTTTCTTCCTTGCATTTTCTAAAAGCATGGAAATATTTTGTAGCAGTTGCGGGTTTTGTAAATCTTTCATTATAAAATATTTTTACAATTTTGAAGTCTGTTTTAGCAATTCGTTTTCTATTTCTTCAATAGTTGGTAAACTGCTTTTTAAATTTTCTGGTAGCGATTCTGTGAGTTGAAATTCGCTAACTCCCATCGGTTTATTCATATCTCGCAAAGCAAATTCTGCTTCGATATTGTTTTTATGTTTGCAAAGTAAAAGCCCAATTGTTGGATTGTCTTCTGGTAATTTTAATAAAGTATCAACTGCTGAAAGATAGAAATTGAGTTTTCCCGCATATTCTGGGATGAATTTGTTGTTTTTTAATTCGATTACCACATAACATTTTAAATGAATATGGTAGAATAATAAATCTAAATAATAATCATTTTCCGCAATATTCAAATGGTATTGTTTTCCTACAAATGCAAAACCTTTCCCTAATTCTAAAAGAAATTTCTGCAAATGTTCTACCAATTGATTTTCTAAATCTTTTTCTCGATAATGCGTATCAAGACTTAAAAAATTAAAAATATAAGGATCTTTTAAGGTTTGTTGTGCTAAATCTGAAAGTGGTTCTGGAAGTGTTTTTTCAAAATTATGAATAACTTTTCCTTTTCTCGTGTATAGATTGCTATCAATTTGTGAGGATAAAATATTTCTACTCCATTGGTTCTCTAATGTTTTATTTATATAAAAAATCGCTTCTTCTAAAGATTTAGATTTTGTGAAAATCAAAATGTTATGTCCCCATGGAATTTGTGCAACAAGCCGTTGCATAATTTTATTTTCTTGATAATCAGCGTTTTCTATTTGGGCAACAACTTGTTGCCCTTTTGTAGATTTGTCTTTATTTTCTAATTCCGCAACAGGTTGTTGGGTAATTGTAATTTCTTGATTACCAATATCTTGTAATTCCGAAACAAGTTGTTGCGGAATAGCATTATTGTAAAATTTAAAGAATGATTTACAGTAGATTAAATTTCTTTCAGACAAGCCACCCATTTCTGGAAATTCTGTTTTTAAATCTTTGGAAAGCGTTTCGATTAATTTATTTCCCCAAATGTTTTCCTTCTCCGAAATCATTTTTCCCAATTCCCAGTAAAAAATAATCAGTTCTGCATTTACAGCTAATGCAGCTTTTATTTGGGAAGAACGGATTTTGGATTTAATGTCCGTTAACCAAAGTTTATAATCATTATTAGAAGGAGTTGGTTTCATTGGTGTTTTTAAAACTGATTTTCAATTTATAAATACTTGTTAAACTTGCGACACTTTGCAGCCCGACCTGAATGGAGCTCTTTTTGTGGAACGGAGTGGAACAAAAAAGCGGGAATGGAGGGCGGATTAAGCTGCCCAAATAGATTGCTTCGTTCCTCGCAATGACATTATACGGTTTCTCCCAACAAAGTTCCCTGCGTATTTCCGTGTACATAAACTTCCACAAAATCTCCCAATTTTTGTCCGGGTTGCATATCAAAAACACACATGGCGTTTTCGGAAATTCTGCCTTTCCATTGGTTTTTATTTTTTTTGGAGATTCCTTCTATCAATACTTCGTGGGTTCTTCCAACATAACCTTGCATTCTTTTTCGGGAAAGTTCGCCTTGTAATGCGATAACTTCGGCTAATCTTCTTTGCTTTTCTTCGGCAGGAATATCGTCTTCAAATTTTTTGTGAGCGGGTGTTCCGGGTCTTTCGGAATAAGAAAACATGTAGCCGTAATCGAATTCTACTTCGCGCATTAAACTCAAAGTTAACTGATGATCTTCTTCTGTTTCGCCACAAAATCCGATGATCAGATCTTGGGAAAATGAAATTCCGGGTACGATTTCTTTGGCTCTATTGATTAAATGTAAATATTCTGCTCGCGTATGTTGACGGTTCATTTTTTCTAAAATCACATCACTTCCGCTTTGTACTGGAAGGTGACAATAGTTGCAAATGTTTTTGTATTTCGCCATCATGTGAAACACATCTTCCGTCATATCATGCGGATTTGAAGTAGAAAATCGGATTCTCAAATTAGGAACTGCAATGGCAACCATTTCTAATAATTGTGAGAATGAAATTGCCGTAGATTGCTGCATTTCTGAAGCATTTTTAAAGTCTTTTTTTGGACCACCACCAAACCACAAATAGGAATCTACATTTTGCCCAAGAAGCATGATTTCTTTGTAGCCATTTTCTTCTAAATTTTTACATTCTTCGATGATGGAATGCGGATCTCGGCTTCTTTCCCGACCTCTTGTAAAAGGTACAACGCAAAAAGTACACATATTATCGCAACCTCTTGTAATCGTAACGAAAGACGTAACACCATTTCCACCCAAACGAACAGGATTGATATCTGCGTAAGTTTCTTCTTTGGAAAGTATTACGTTAATCGCATCTCTTCCATCATCGGTTTCTTTCAAAAGATTCGGTAAATCTCTGTATGCATCTGGACCAACTACCAAATCTACCAATTGTTCTTCTTCCAGAAATTTGGTTTTCAAGCGTTCTGCCATACAACCTAAAACTCCAACGGTAAGACTTGGTTTTTCTTTTTTTAAATTTTTGAATTGAGACAAACGCATTCTCACAGTTTGTTCGGCTTTTTCTCGGATAGAACAGGTATTAAGAAGAATTAAATCTGCTTCTTCTAAAACTTTTGTAGTGTTGTAACCTTGATCGTTCAAGATGCTCGCAACAATCTCGGAATCAGAAAAATTCATTTGGCAACCGTAGCTTTCCAAGAAAAGTTTTTTATTATTTCCTTGTTTTTCGGCAATTGCGAATGCTTCTCCTTGTTTTGTTTCGTCTATATATTTTTCCATTGATTTCTTTGCTTTAGGCAAAAAGCTTTAGGCTTGATGCGTTTTGCAAAGATATAAAAATTAGGACAGAATGGCAGGAATTAAACTTTATTCTTGAACAAAAGTAAGTGGAACTGAAAGTTTTGTTTTTATAGAAATACCATGAAAAGTTGCTGGAATCCATTTTTGATTAAGCCCCTGCAAAGTTCTAAAAAAATCTCTTTTGAAATCCCTATTTTCAATCTCTGGCTGGACGCTTGGTGAAACTATTTCACCATCTGAATCAACATAAAAATTTAGATAAAACGTACCCCGAATGTTATAATCTAAAAATAATCTTTCAAAATTATCCCTAACTACTTTTGTTAAATTTTTCTCACCATCTTTGAAAGTGGCACCTTTGAAAAATTTTGAAGGACTATAATCGGCTCTGTATTTTTCAAATAAATCATCAGGAAAAATCATTAAATAAATCAAAGAAGAAAATTTTTGACCTTTAACTTCAGCCGGAATCCAAGTTTTATTTTTTAAATTAATAGCAAGATTTTTCGATAAATCATAAGCACATTGATTTTTCTTAATGTTTACAGTATCAAAATCTTTGATAAATTTTATATCTCCTTCTTTAGTTAAAAGTAGATTTAGGCGGTATAATTCTTTCGGGTCTGAACATTTTTCAATTTTATTATTGTCAATTATTTGATGAATATCACTAAATAATTTTGTAATTCCACCTTCGTAAAAGTTTTGACCTCGCGGAAACTGATCTAAAATCTGAGCATTTAATAAGAAAGGGAAATGAAGGACGAGAAGGATAATTTTTTTCATAATTTTATAGGTGATTTCTTTAATTTATAAATATTGGGAAATTTTTAGATGTTCAAATAATTTAGATTAAAAAATCAATTAATTTGGGCTTTGAAATGCGAATGGCATTCTGAAAAGATACCTTACAGGAATGTTGTTAATAGTAGCTGGTTTCCACTTTTTCTTTATTCTTGAAATGGATTGTAAAATCATATCATCAAATTGTTTCAAGCCAGAAGATTGAGATAATTTTGCATCTAAAACGCTTCCATCTCTTTCTACTACGAAGGTAACTTCTAATCGGAAACCTTTATCATAATTAAATCTTGAAAGATCTATATTGTTTACCACTTTTTTTCTAAATTCATTGATGCCACCAGGAAATTCTGCCATCGTTTCTTTCCAATCTTTTTCTTCGCCATAATTTTCCTTTAATACACCAAATAATTGATCTGGCATTATTAAAAAATAGGATACTGCACGTACATTTACACCGTTTTGTGTTGCCGCATTCCAACCTTTAAGATGTTTTGCAACTTCTCTACTTAACTCTTTTGTACATTTGCTATATTTCTCATCAAAATTTTCGTTTTCTGCAACAAAATTGATGGTATTGTCTTTATTTATTAAAATACCAAAATGGTAATACTCATTTTTATTTTCGCAAGGTTTTAGGTTTTTTTCTGTCAAAATTTTATTAAAATCTTTATAAAATTGCACATAACCACCTTTATAAGGAGTTTGTCCGTCTGGATATTTGAGCAATATTTCCTGAGAAAATAAAGATGTACAAATTAATAATAAAATAAAAAGGGCTGTTTTTTGCATAATATCTATATTAATCTTCATCATAATTCATCATAGAAAAATTAATATTGTAAGTGAAAAAAGATTTCACAGGTTTTCCGTTTGTAGTTGCAGGTTGCCATCTTTTTTTAGAACGCTTGAGCATATAATTCATATCACTGACGAAAGCGTCTTTATTTTGCAAATTTTTTGGATAAACAGAATGCACAAAATACTTCCCGTCTTCATTGATTTGCAAAACCATAGTGATTTTCCCATCTACAAAATAATTAGAATGAATTACATATTTCAATGTATTGCTTATCTCTTTCTGTAAATTTTCTATTCCTCCATCAAAAGTAGGATTTACTTCCCAAGTTTTCTTTATCTGAATATTGTCTTGAGAAAAAGCAGAAATTGTAAAAAACATTAAAATTATAACGATAATTTTTTTCATTTTTAAATAACCTCAATTTGATTTCTCAACAAATCTTCAAACTCATCTCTTTTTCTAATCAAA